>CAYGUN010000045.1:0-13127 GCA_964353025.1 uncultured Bacteriovoracaceae bacterium | reverse complement strand
TAAAGGTGGGCACAATGTTCAAATTGTTTGTGTTTTTTTTATTTATTGTTTCTTTCTCTTGGGCGAAGGATGATTACGTTAAAGGCGAAGGTCATTTTTGGGCTGAAGACGGCGATTCACTAAGTTTTATAAAAAAACAACTTCTTCATAAAGGATTTAAAAACGTTATTACAAAAGAGCTATCTCATATGGATTTAAATGAGAAAGAGTTTTGGGAGAAATATGAAGAGAAGTTTATAGAAGAGAAAGAAAAAGCGATTAGAGAAGGCTTGGATAAAAGATTTGGTATCTATGTCGATCCGGACGCTAAAGACGTTTCCTTAGAACCAAAAACATTAAGTAAAACTCAGCAACAAGAGTACGATAGTCAGTTTAGAAAAAAAGTCTTGTTGGCCAAAGCAGACTTTGGAAATTTAGAAAGAGTCATTCGTTCATTTGCAATTAAGAAAATTTCGCGTTCTCCACAAAGCCCTAAATCTCGTTATATTTCAATCGAAGCAAAAGTCGACAGAGTGTACTTAAGCAAAATTTATTACGAATTCATGAGAGAGCAAAAAGCAAAAGATGTAAGTAAGCTTTTTATTTTTACCGAGTTTGATCTTCATAATACGAGTTGGTCAGATATGGGGGTTGGTATTAAAAGTGAATTTACCTCAGCGGTTGATAAATCATGGAAGAAATGGCTTGAAGAAAATAAGTTAGATAATCTAAATGAAATAAAAGTTCTTAGTACTGATGGTAAAAAAGAGCTGGACCATCATTTTAATACCTCTTATCAAGAGTTAATAAAAACAGGAGGCAGTCGATTTCAGGATTCATTAGTCTTAAAGATTCATCTAGATATTGAAAAAACAGCTCATCACGAAATTTTCAAAGAATATGAGTTTGTTTTCAAAGGAGATATTGCCCTGTTTGATCTACTGACAAATAAGGTTTTATTTAAGGAAGAGATTAAACCAGAAACAAAGACATATCGAAATATTGAATATAAACAGCTTAAAAACGCAGTCGCAAATTATATTTACAGAATTCCATTAAGCAAACTTACGCAAATGAAAAAGTATGTAGGTAAAGCTTCAAAAGTAGATAGTGCTCAGAAATTAACGGTAGAAAATTTTCAAAATATTGATGAAGTCTTTAAGTTTATTGATCTTTTGAAAAACAAAGGAATTAAACTAAGAGTAAGTCCTACTTTACATTCATTCAATGCAGCCAGGGCCGAAGTGATTGTTTATTACCAAGGAGGAAAAGAGACGTTGGATAAATTTATAACAAAGCTAAAGGGGTTTACAGGCTCACAAGATTTTGATTTTGATTTTTTTCCAGAACAGCAATATCGAATTAAGCTCCTCAAAAGAAAACCGGCCAGATCGAAAGCGAGTAAGGAGTTAACTTTACTAAAAAAGTTTAAAAGGTAAATATGGTAAAGCCACTTTTTTTAATTTTAGTTTTAACGTTAACAGCATGTTCTTTATTGCGACAACCAGTTCGTAAAAGAAACAATAATGGAACACGTCCACTCAGCAATAAAAAAGACTTTCTTGCTAATCCAGTTAAAAAGAAAGTTGTTTTACTCCCGTTTTTTAATGAATCGGCCTATGGAGGGGAAGACCTTGCAGTGGTAGCAACGGAAGAATTTAGAAAAGAAATTTCACGCACTAGAAGTTTTGTGGTTGATAATGAAGGCCTTGAAATGTTTGGTAGTTCAAAACAAATTTATTCGGGTGGAGGAGTCAAACTAAGTCAATTAGCAAGGAAAGCAAGGCTTGCAGGAATTAACTTAGTCGTTTATGGGAGAATTACCAAGGCCAAAGTGAGACAAAGAACGGATGAAATAGGTCTTGTGAGAAAAACAAAATCATTTGCAGCTTCTGAAATTGAAATGAGGGTTTATGACGTTCATGCCAATAAAGAGATTTTCACAGGCAAGCAAGATGGAAATATTAATGATGATACCATGAGATTTTACATGAATGATAATGAATCAAATCTTTCTTATAGAAGAGAAATCTTGCGTTACTCTATCCGAGTGGCCATGAGACGATTTGTACCTAAAGTCATTGAAATTGGAGAAAGATTAGATTGGACAGGAAGAGTTGCAAAAATTTTAGGGAATAAAATTTACTTAAATGCCGGGAGAGAGTCAGGGATTAATATCGGCGATATTTTAAAAGTTATAACTGAAGGGTCTGAAATATTTGATCCTGAAACAGGCGCCATGATTGGTATGTCAAGAGGGCATGTTAAAGGAACTTTGGAAGTGGTCGATTTCTTTGGTCCTGATGGAGCTGTTGCTATTCTTCATTCTGGTGGTTCCGTAACTGAAGGTGACTTCGTTCAGCTTTACTAATCTACTAAATAATTAGGTCTAACTTCATATTCAATAGGGTCCTCTAGTTGGGCCCTTTGAAAACCTCTAAGTCTTAATGCGCACGAATCACAAATACCACAGGCCTTATCGCTTCTAGCGTAACAAGACCATGAAAAAGCAATTGGAGCTTTAAGCTCTGTAGCCTTTTTGATAACTTGGTCCTTACTCATATGGATGATAGGAGTCAAAATTTCAATATCTCCAGTTTTAGTACCTTCCTTAATTAGCAGATTATAGGCCTTATAATATGATTCTCTACAATCAGGGTAACCAGATGAATCCTCTTCCACTGCTCCAATAAATATCTTTTTTGCACCTATGATTTCGGCCCAACTAACTGCTAGGGCCACGATATGAGTATTTCTAAAAGGAACATAGCTTGAAGGAATTTCATCTGAATCACCTTGGTATTGGGTGACTTGAAATTTATCATCAGTCAGGGAACTTCCTCCGACCTCTTTTAAAAAACCCATATCAACCACTTTTCTAAAGTGATCAGGTATATTGTAGTAGTCAGAAATCTTATAGAAACATTCAAGCTCTTTATCTTCTGTGTTTTGTCCATAGTTCAAATGGAGAAAGGCCATATTATGAAAATTTTCATTAGCAATGGCCGCTGTGGTCAGTGAATCCATTCCACCACTGACTAAGCATATAACAAGATCTTGAGATTTTTGAGTTGCCATAATAATTTCCTAGGCCTTTTCACAGTAATTTTTTATAAAACTGTGAAGCTTGATAATTTTTTCTTTTGAAAGCTCTTTTCTTTCATCTAAAGGGCCCTTAGTTGATTTTAGCATAAAATAAAATTTTATTTTAGGTTCTGTACCTGATGGCCTAACAAAAAACTTAGTTCCATTGTTAAACTGAAGACAAAGAAGATTACTGGGTTCAAATTCAAAGCTTTCTTCTGATTTGTTTACAAGATCATATTTAACAAGAGTTTTATAATCAGAGATAGATAATAATTTTTCACCTAATATCTCTTTTAATTCTTTTGAGCGCAATTTATCCATAATCCGAATGATTTTTTCTGAACCTGCTTTTCCATAGAAATTCAAACTTAAGACATCATCATAGTGGAGGCCAAATTTTTCGTATATTTCATCAAGTACTTGAATGAGGTTTTTTCCTTGGTCTTTAAAATATAGAGCGACTTCACACATTTGAATAACGGCACAGACTCCATCTTTATCTCGAACTTCACTATGTCCTAGATATCCATAAGATTCTTCGTTAGCAAAAAGAAAATCAAAATCAACTCTATTATCTTCTCTATCTTTAATTTTTTTTGCCATCCATTTAAAGCCAGTTAAAGTATTTTCAATAGTAACCCCATAATATTTGGCCATGTCAGTTTGAATATCAGAAGTCACAATACTTTTAAGCAAAAGTGTTTTTTTGCTTAAAAGATTATTTTCTTTCTTTTGCTCAAGTAAATAGTAAAGAAAAATGGCCCCAATTTGGTTACCTGTTAAAAACTGAACTTCATCATTATGATTAACTGCTACTCCAAGCCTGTCAGTATCAGGGTCTGTGCCAAGTACTATGTCAGATTGAGTTTGTAGCATTTGCTCAACTGCAAGAGTTAAAGCCTCTGGATATTCAGGATTGGGGCTTTTAACAGTAGGAAAGTTTCCATCTGGCTCGGCTTGTTTTTTAACGATAGCGAAGTTTTTAAATCCAAGTTCTGCCGCTAATTTTAGACAAGGAACTTTTCCTGTTCCATGAATAGGGGTATAGACAACTTTAAGAAGTTCTCCTTTTTCTTCGATTAGCGTTTTATTTAAAATTCTGTTTTTTATGGCAAGATAATAGTTTTCTTCAACTTCTTTCGCATTAAATTCAATCAAGCCCTTGTCTAAGGCATGATTGAAATCCATATATTTAATCTTGTTCCAGTCGAACAAGTTCTGGTATTCAGAAATAATTTCAGTATCAATTGGAGGGGTAATCTGTGAGCCATCACTCCAGAACGCTTTAAATCCATTGTATTCGATTGGGTTATGGCTGGCGGTGATCATTATCCCAGCTCCTGCCTTGTGGTACCTGACTGCGTAGGAAAGCATCGGAACTGGAGTTAATGTATTATAAATGAAGGCCTTAATTCCATTTCCTGCCAAAACTGCGCAAACTTCCTTGGCATAAAACTCTGAATTATTTCTTGAGTCATAGGAAACACAGATAATTTTGCTCTTGCCTTTAGCAAAAAGAGTATTGACCATGGCCTGTGTGGCCTTGCGAATAGTATATTTGTTAATTCTATTACTACCCATACCCATTATGCTTCTAAGTCCAGCAGTTCCAAACTCAAGGTCTTTATAAAATCTATCGGTCAACTCATCTTCATTATTGGATTCAATAAGTTGTAAAATCTCATTTCTATCGCTTAGATCAAAATAAGGGTTTTTTGACCAAGATTGGGCCTTGTCTAGAATAGAATTTTCCATAAATTCCTCTTTATGTTGCATAACAAAAAAACAGATTTCATATATACTGCTTTTTTTTCACTTTTCCAAATACCATTGCGATTGCGAGTTGTAGGAAAATTAAGTATATAGACATAAGTATAATAAAAACAGGGGATAAAAATTGGCCAATATTCAGAAAAAGCATGAGTTAAACGTTGCGGGCAAGTTTTACTGTACCGATCCTGATGATGATGATGGGGAGGGTTGCATAGCTTGTTCTGTCTGTTATATGGGAGCCCCTGATTTTTTTGGCGAAGATGATATGGGAAATGCTTATGTTAAAAAGCAACCAGTAACGCCAGAGGACATTGAGCTTTGTATAGAGCAGTTGGAAGCTTGTCCGGTAAACTCCATTGGGTCTGATGGCCAATAGAAAATCTTTATTTAACCTTTCCTTTTTTTTCTGTTAGGTTACCCAGATGGGAACAAAAATAAAAGCAAGTAAAGAGTGGAAAGCTCATCGTTAGAAATACGACTCCAGATGATTTTGAAGAGTTGAGACTACTAACTCAAAAAGTTTATCCTAATATGACTCCTTATTCAGTTGCCATGTTAAAAGGACAGCATAATGCGTTTGCGGAAGGGCAATTTGTTGTTACTTTTAATGATATTCTTGTCGGATACTGCATTACTTTTAGAATTGCAGAAGAAGTTGCATTAAAAAAACATACTTGGTCTGAAATCACGGGTGGGGGATATGCCTCACGACATGATCCAGAAGGGGATTGTTTGTATGGAATGGAAGTTGCTGTAGATTCTGATTATAGAGGCTATCGTATCGGTCAAAGGCTATATAACGCAAGAAAGAAGCTATGCTTAGATCTAAAGTTAAAATCAATTGTCTTTACTGGAAGAGTTCCAGATTTTCATAAGAAAAAAAATAAAGTGAAAGACATTAATGAGTATATTAAAAAAGTAGAAAATAAAAAAATTAGAGATGCCACATTAAGTTTTCAACTAAGAAATAACTTTGAAATTATTATGCCTATGGAAAACTATCTACCGATTGATGTAGAAAGTATGGGGTATGGTGTTTTAATGAAATGGTCTAACCCTAAGTTAGATCAGAGTACTTCAGAGAGAAAGCATAAGAAAATGAGACTGCGAGATGCAGTAAGAGTTGCTACTGTTCAATTTAAACAAAGAAAAGTTGAAAGTTTTGATCAGTTTATCAAATATGTTCGCTATTTTGTGGATGTGACCAGCGATTACGGAGCAGATTTTGTTGTTTTTCCTGAGTTCTTTAGTTTACAACTCCTCTCGATTGCTAATGAACCTCTCTCTCCGGTTAAGGCCATTGAATCTCTAACTGAGTATGAAAAACCATTGGTTGAGACATTGAGAGATATGGCAATGAAGTACAATATTAATATTATTGGTGGCTCTCACCCTTCTAAAACAGAGGATGGGAGAGTTAAGAACATTTGCCATGTCTTTTTAAGAGATGGATCAATTCATCAGCAAGAAAAAATTCATATAACTCCAAGTGAAGAATATTGGTGGAATATTGAAGGTGGCGATGTTGCAAATGTCATTGATACTGATTGTGGACCTATTGGAGTCATGATTTGTTATGACAGTGAATTCCCTGAGCTCGCTAGACATTTAGTTGATCAAGGGGCAATGATGCTATTTGTTCCTTATTGCACAGATGAGAGGCAAGGACATTTAAGAGTACGTTATTGCTGTCATGCTAGGGCAGTTGAAAACCAGTGTTTTGTTATTACAAGTGGCAACGTGGGTAATTTACCTGGCGTTGAAAATATGGATATTCAGTACGCACAAAGTTGTATTATGACTCCTAATGATTTTCCTTTTGCTCGTGATGGTATCGCTGCAGATACAACTCCAAATGTTGAGATGGTGGCCTTTGCAGATCTTCGACTCGAAGAGTTGAAAATAGCAAGAAATACTGGTACGGTTCGAAATCTCAAAAATAGAAGGCATGACCTTTATACTGTTAAATGGAGAGGTAAGTAATCTCTACAGTTTTTGTACAGTAATAGTGTTTTCTCTAGCATAATCTCTGAAATCTTTTAAAATATAATTACTTAAAAAATAATCTTTGAAAAAGGAACTAGTATGGAAGCGTCTTCTGTCGAAATTGTTGGAGCCATTCTTTTTGGATTAGCAGTCATTCACACTTTTTTGGTAAAAAAGTTTGAACATCTTGCTCATAAGTACCCACTAGGATCGCCCACTGGAAACTTGTTTCACTATCTTGGTGAAGTTGAAATTGTCTTTGGTTTTTGGGCCGGCCTTTTTGTTTGCTATTTTTATTGGCAATCTTTTTTTCACCATATGCATGATGGAGTTGGTGCCGCTATTTCCCACGCAGGTCATGATGCGGTCATGTTCTTAGAAAGTTTGAATTTTACAGAACCAGCTTTTGTTTTCGTTATTATGGCAATGGCGGGAACAAGGCCTATTATTAAGCTGGCAGAGAAAATGATTATCTTTGTTTCTAAGTTATTGCCTTTGCCTGGCAGGATGGCCTTTTATTTATCAGCACTTATTTTGGGACCATTACTAGGATCTTTTATTACTGAGCCCGCTGCTATGACTGTAACTGCGATTATTTTACTTAAAAACTTCTATACTAGAGAAATGAGTCAGAAGTTTAAGTACGCTACTCTTGGTCTTCTTTTTGTTAATGTCTCTATTGGAGGGACGCTTACCTATTTTGCAGCTCCCCCTGTTCTCATGGTTGCTCACAAATGGGCCTTTGATTTAAATTTCTTTTATATGGTGAAAACTTTTGGTTATAAGTGCATGATCGCAGTTATTTTGGCTTCTACTGTTATTGCAATATTCTTCAAGAAAGAACTCCAAGGTGCTTTTGAATTACGTCCTGACAATAATGAGAAAGTTGTACCTCCTTGGTGGGTAACTCTTTTTCATGTTTTTTGTTTATTTCTAGTTGTTTTTCATGCTCACCATATGGTGGCCTTTTTGGGGGTTTTCCTATTCTTTTTAGGATTTGCAGCTATGACTGAAGAATATCAAGATGGAGTTAAACTAAAAGAGTCTATGTTAGTTGGTTTCTTCTTAGGGGGACTTGTTACTCTCGGTTCTCAACAAACATTTTGGTTGCAACCTATTTTAAGTAAAATGGATTCAATTCCTCTATTTCTAGGAGCCACAGGGCTAACTGCTTTAACAGATAATGCGGCATTAACATACTTAGGTTCTCTAGTTGAAGGCTTAAGTGATGCCTCTAAATACTACCTTGTTGCTGGTGCAGTTGCTGGTGGCGGTTTAACTGTTATTGCGAACGCGCCAAACCCTGCAGGTTTTGGAATTTTAAAAGAATCATTTGGAGCAGATGGAATTAGTCCATTAGGACTTTTGAAAGCAGCACTTTTTCCAACAATTCTTGCTATGATTTGCTTGTACTTCTTACCAAGCTTATAAATTAAACTTGATAGATTTCTTAAAAAAGGGAAGCCTAGGCTTCCCTTTTTTATCTAAAGTTCAATATGAGGAACGTGATGAATCCAATCTTCAAATGGGGCAGGAAGAATTCCCGCTTGAATTTTTAATAAATTTTCTTTTAGGCCAAGAGAAATAACCCCATGAGGGTTTATGACCTTGACATTAATTTCATTTTTGTCATGAAAAGAACCTACTGGAGCGATAACTGAAGCAGTTCCACAAACAAAGGCTTCAGAACACTCACCAGATTTGACTTGCTCTAATAAAATATCAATATCAATCTTTCGTTCAACTGACTTAATCCCATTTTTCTTTGCCAGCTTTAAAATAGAATCTCTGGTAATTCCATGCAAAATTGTTTCAGTTAATTCAGGGGTGTGCAATTCTCCATTAATAATGGCGAAAAAATTCATTCCAGACATTTCTTCTACATACTTACTGTGTCTAGCATCTAACCACATGACTTGATGGAAGCCTTGGGATTGGCAATTAACTGTTGCCATTAATCCAGCCGCGTAGTTACCACCAGTCTTAGCAGCACCCGTTCCTCCTGGAGCGGCCCTACATGAATCTCTCTCAATAAAAACTTTTAACGAGTCCGCTGCAAAATAGGCACCAGAAGGTGAGGCGACAACAACGAATTTAAACTCTTTGGCGGGAGCAATTCCAAGACCCACTTCTGATGCGATCATAAAAGGTCTGAGGTAGAGTGATTCACCCAATCTTCTCGGAATAAGTCTTCTTGAGTAAGAGGTAATCAGTTCAGCTGCTTTAAGGTAAACTGCAGTTGGAAGTTCGGCCATTCCCATTCTTCGAGCAGAGAAGTTAAACCTTTTTGCATTCTCAAGAGGTCTGAACATAAAAATTTCTTCAGAATCATTTTTTCTATAGGCCTTCATACCTTCAAAAATTTCTTGGCCGTAGTGAAGGACTTTTGTACAAGGATCGAGTTCAATCTTGGAGTAGGGTTTGAGAATAAGATCTCCCCATTCTCCATCCTTATAATCGCATTCAACCATGATAGGACTCATGTATTTTCCAAATCCCATATTCTCGTGGAGTGTGGCATCTTTTATTGCCTCTTTAACACCATCTAAAATTTTAACTTCTTGCATAAAGGCTCTCTCTTTTTTAATGTTCTTTTTTAGCACAATAAATGAAATAAGTGAAAAACTCCTTAACTTTACAACACCAAGCAGAAGATATAATTTAATCCAATTTTAAGAGGAAATTAGAATGAAATCAGTTTGTGTCTTTTGTGGCTCAAGTAGTGGTAAAAGCAATCTTTATTTAGAACAAGCAAAAGCTGTAGGAAATATTATTGCTAAAAAGAAAATGAGACTCGTTTATGGAGGAGCCTCTATTGGTCTGATGGGGGCTGTTGCTGATGCCGCTTTGGAAGCGAAGACGAAAGTATTAGGAGTCATTCCTTTTTTTATTACAAATATGGAGTTTGCCCATAAAAACCTGGATGAGCTTATTGAAGTTCGATCTATGCATGAACGCAAAAAAATTATGTATGATGAGTCTGACTACTTTGTTGCTATCCCTGGGGGAATAGGAACTCTTGATGAATTGTGCGAGATTGCAACTTGGCAACAATTAGGCCTTCACAGAAAACCTATTTTTGTTTTGAATGTGAGTAATTTTTTTGATTTTTTTATTGCCCATCTTGATAAATGTGTTGAGGAGGGTTTTTTATCTCAGGCCCATAGAGGTCTTTTTCAGGAAATAAAGTCACTAGAATCTTTGGAGCAATACCTAACAGACTAGTCTAGGCTTTATTTCTGGCCCGGAAAAAAAGAATGATGCAACCCGTCTTTTGCGGGTAATAATTACACTTATTTATGAAGATTTATTTATAGGTAGGTTAAGTTTTTCTAATACTTTGACATATCTCCCCTGTAACTTTAATCATAGCTCAACGTATCAAGTTGGGGATAACTTATGTTAGGAAAGGCTACTTTCTTTCTTTTCGTACTTTTAAGCTTAAAAGTACAAGCCGGTGTCATACTTGCATTTGATATCGATAATACAATTCTTAGAAACAGTAATATGTTAATGGATGGAGTGAGAGGAACTTTTGATATACCAATGGTTGTAGTCAGAACTTCCAGGCCATCCAATCTTTTATACGCGACTAATTTTCCTACTAGTACAGATGATCTCCTTAAAGAGTTAAGTGTTTATGATTTTGAGACACTTAAAAAGCAAAACAGATTCGCTAGAAATAATGGAACAAGAGGTGATGTTCTAGGTGAAAAAGCAAATATCCCTTATAAGCTTTTAGATGGTACTGAGTTTTATCCAGGCTATTACAAAATAGTTCCAGAGATCACATATCAGAATTACGGTAATGATCAGATGTTTCTTGATAAGTTTGAAGAAGTATTCCACAGCAAACTAGGTAAAAAGGGATGGTCTGCTTTTGGCTATGAACAATTTAAATTTATCATGAATCATGAAACTCTTCATAAAGCATTTAGAGGCTATACTGCGAGAAGTAACAGAATCAGTGCTTTTGTTAAGTGGTCTGAGCGCTTAGTTGAATTGGGTGAAATCAAGTATGCATTTGAGCCTCATCAAATCTATGCTGTAAATAGTATTGATGGCTGGAGCTCTGGTCAACCTTATCATTCAACTGCAAGACAAAAAGCAAATCTGTTATATCGAGATATGATTCGTGCGAGTCGCTTCAGGCATAATGATGAAAGCACTTATGTCAAAATGAATAATGAGCTTGGTCCAAACCATGTTGTATACTTTTTTGATGATGACCCTAACTATTTAGAAGAAGTCGTTAAATATATAAAGGGTGCATCTTCTGGTCCTGCGAATAATGTAAAATTTGTCTATTATAACTTAGGCTTTTACCCTGACGAAAAACTACTAGATATTGCAACTCGTTCTCAAAATAGAATTGAAAAAACGTATCGATATAAGCCCGGTATTTACACCATGGAAAGAGGTGTTTTTAAACCCATTACTTCGGCAAGAGAAATGTTAGCTGAAGGGCAATTGAATGATAAAGAAATTGCTTATATTGAAAAAATTAATCAACAAATATTTAAAGATAAAAACTGTTCAGGCTTATTTTAACTTTTGAAAGGGTTGTACATGAAAAGTATATTGTTTTTAATCCTGGTTTTTGTGACGTTAAATGCGTTTGCAGCCGACAAGGATTGTAATGCTTTTTTTAAATCACCATTGATGACTAAGTATTTTGAAAATCATGTTATTGAAAAAGGCGAAAATGCTGTTCTTAAAGATAAACTGCCTGAAGTAAATGGTCTTAAACAAACTGAAATTAAGCAAATTAATGAACAACTTGAAGAACTTGCAACAAAGCTTTCTAAGGAAACGATACAAGAAATATTTGAAGCACAATCCTTAAAAGCATTAACTTCAAAAACAGTCGCAGCAAAAATATCAGAAAGAATTGAAGACATTGTTGTTCGCTATTATCAAAAGAACTCAGATAGACCTACTGCTTCTTATATTAGTACAAAATTAGGTTTTAGAAGTCCTAAGGCCAAGTCATACTTACATGAGATTACTCAATCAAGCCCTCAATTTGATTATTATCTTGCAGGTTTACTGACATCAAATGAAATCACTAAATTGCAGATTAAAAAAGAGTTAGTAGATGGGCTGGTTGATTATACTAAGAAGTTCAAGCAATTTCCTAATAAGACAACTCTTATTCAATATCTTTCAAATATTTTAAAGAAAGACCCTAAGTTTTTAAAACAACTTTACCCCTTTTTGGGAAATAATAATACTGAATTTGGACCGGAGCTTGTTCAAGTCTATTTGGAAAACCTAGATGCATTATTAAAGTCAGGATTAGATGACGTTATTAATAATGATGTGAACTTTGTTATTACAGAATTTTTACTTTCCAAAAAAAGACTGCCCGAAATTATTGAATTAGAAAGTCGAGCGAGCTTCCCAAGAGAAATATTAGAAGTTCAATTTAAGAAAATTTACGATGGTAGAGTTCTACTAGAGAAAGAACTTCTTAGTATTGTTATTGATAATCCTGAAGTTCAAAACTTTGCCAGACAAAAATTAGTAAGCGCTTTAAATAAGCATTTTTCAAACTCTTATAAGTTCCCTGTTGGAGATGAATTTACAGCACTTGCTGATTTGGCTTTAATTGACAGAGGATTGATGAGTACCTACTTCCCTCAATCATCAAGTGTTGATAAAACAACAGGCTTGATTTTTGATATACTTCACCAAGAACAAGCATTGTTTCAGAAGTTTAGAGAATCAATAATGAAGAAATATGCAAAGGCTTCAGAAGGGAAGCATATTCTGATTACTGAAGATGAACTTGCAAGAGAATTAAATATTTCAGTGGATGAATTAGAGAGATTTTATCTTGGAAAGAAAAACGGTGTTCCTTTTGAGAATATGCAGGCGTTATACCATGAAGCACGTGCTCTATTTCCGAAAGAGTTTTCAAAGGTAAAAGATACCTTCCATTTTACTGAAGCTAGAGTAGAGAAAATTTTCACAGCTTCAAGAGATGCTCGAAATCTTCTTTTTACAGCGGCTATGGCCGGAGCAGAAATTCCCGCTGACAAGCTCGCTGCAATGAAGACAGTGAGAGAGTACTTTAATGCGGCTGGATTTATTCATGGAGTAGAGCAAGAAGTTACCCATTTAGATCCTAAGGCATTTGAGCTGGAAGCCGATAATATTTTTGTTGCTCCCCCTGAGTCGATTTTGCATGATGAAAGTATTGCTGTTGATGACATCGGATTGACAGGAAAACAGATTAATCCTTTCTCTGGTATCAAACATAGAGGCCCATTTGGTGGTATTGTTGTCTTCCCTAATCC
>CAYGUN010000044.1:0-13129 GCA_964353025.1 uncultured Bacteriovoracaceae bacterium | reverse complement strand
ATTCGATTAAAACATATAAGACATCTCACCTATGTTCATACCTTTATGACTTGGCCAAAATGTTTAACTCTTTTTATGCTGAATGCTCTGTTAACTCGGCAGAAACGAAAGAACTGCAAAACGCAAGACTTGCTCTTTGCCAAAGTGTGGCCACAACACTTAAGCATGGCCTAGGGCTTTTAGGAATTGAAGCACCTGAAAAAATGTAGCTTAATTAAACAAATTTTGTGATTCGCATTTGAGAAGATTAAAGAAATTAGGGGCACAGAAGTTTCCACTCTCTGTTAAATTTACAAACCAACTAAATTATTGATTTTACATATTAACAGGAAATAGGTATTAAATTAGCCTATTTTAATGTATGCTGCTGCTGTTATATAAATAAGTTAATTTTAAACTTATTTTAACTAGCTGGAATTATTATGTTTAAGATTAACAGAAAAACAGAATATGCTCTTATGGTGCTAAAGCTCATGAATGAGAAGTGCGCTAATGAGAAAACCACGACCCGCGAAGTTTGCGATAAATTTTTAACTCCTTTTGATACCACTGCCAAAGTCATGCAAACCATGAATCAGGCCGGAATCTTAAGTTCCGCTCAAGGTGTGAATGGTGGCTATAAGCTTAATTGCAACTTAAATGAACTTAATTACCTAAGACTGGTTGAACTTATTGAAGGCAAAAGCGTTTTAATGGAGTGCTCATCAGACGCGTGTGATTTGCATGGCAGTTGTAATATCTCTACCCCTGTAAAAAAACTTAATGACTACCTCTCACATTTTTTTGAACAACTGAGTATTCATGAACTCATTAAAGAAGAGAGCTTATTAAATATGACTATTTCAACTCAAACAGACAAGGCCACTCATGGATATTGAAGAAAAAGTTAAAGAAGGCTACAAATACGGTTTTGAAACTCAAATAGAAGTTGAAGAGTTTCCCAAGGGTCTTAACGAAGATATTATTAGACTTTTATCTGAAAGAAAAAATGAGCCTCAGTGGTTACTTGATTTTAGGCTTAAGGCCTACAAAATGTGGCTTAAAATGGAGCATCCCGATTGGCAATACTCACGTATTCCCCCTATTGATTTTCAAAACCTCTACTATTATTCAAGACCTAAAAGCAGTGGCCCTAAATATGGATCCCTTGATGATGTTGATCCTGAATTACTTGAGACATTTGAAAAACTAGGTATTCCTCTTACTGAACAAAAAAGACTCACTGGCGTTGCCGTGGATGCTGTTTTTGACAGTGTTTCTATTGGGACAACTCATTATGCAGAACTTGAAGAACATGGAGTTATTTTCTGCTCTATTAGTGAAGCAGTTGAGAAACACCCAGAGTTAGTTAAAAAATACTTGGGAACTGTCGTTCCCTCAGCTGATAATTACTATGCAGCTTTAAACTCTGCGGTTTTTAGTGATGGTTCCTTTTGCTTTATTCCCAAAGGAGTTACATGCCCTTTGGATCTCTCTACCTATTTTAGAATTAATGCCAAAGAGACCGGCCAATTTGAAAGAACTCTTATTATAGCAGAAGAGAATAGTTTCGTGCGCTACCTTGAAGGCTGCACGGCCCCACAAAGAGATGAAAACCAACTCCATGCCGCCATTGTTGAAATAGTCGTTCTCGATAATGCTGAAGTAAAATATTCCACCGTACAAAACTGGTACGCAGGAGATGCTGAAGGCAAAGGTGGGATTTACAATTTTGTCACCAAGCGTGGGATTTGCAAGGGAGTGAACTCAAAACTTTCTTGGACTCAAGTTGAAGCAGGATCTGCCATCACTTGGAAATATCCTAGTTGTATTCTAAAAGGCGATAATTCTCAAGGATCATTTTATTCTGTGGCCCTGACCAATAATAAAATGCAAGCCGATACTGGGACCAAGATGATTCATATTGGGAAAAATACTAAAAGTACGATTATTTCCAAAGGTATCTCGGCCCAACAATCTGAGAATGTTTACCGAGGTCTGGTTAAAATTATGCCCTCGGCAGATGGGGCCCGTAACTTCTCACAATGTGATTCCATGCTCATTGGGGATCAGTGTGCAGCAAATACTTTCCCTTATATCGATGTCAAAAATAATACTGCAACCGTTGAACATGAGGCCTCGACTTCTAAAATAAGTGCCGATCAACTCTTCTATCTTCAACAAAGAGGAATAGAGATGGAAAAGGCCGTAAGTCTTATTGTAAATGGATTTTGTAAGGAAGTTTTTAAAACCCTTCCTTTGGAATTCTCAGTTGAAGCGGTCAAACTAATAGAAATGAAACTTGAAAACTCAGTAGGATAATTATGATTGAAATTAATGATTTACACGCACAAATTGATGGTAACGAAATTTTAAAGGGAATTAACTTAAAAGTTAATGCTGGTGAAGTTCATGCCATCATGGGGCCAAACGGTTCCGGAAAAAGTACTCTGGCCAAAGTGATAGCTGGACACCCTGCTTATGAAAAAACATCTGGTACTATTAAATATCAAATGGGGGCCAAACTAGAGGACATCGATGAACTTGAACCTGACCAGAGGGCCAAAGCAGGGATTTTCCTTGGTTTTCAATACCCGGTTGAAATTCCAGGTGTGACAAACCTTAACTTTCTCCATGAATCATTTAATGAAGTCTGCAAGGCCCAAGGCCTAGATTCAATGAAAGAAGAAGAGTTTAGAATATTTGCCAAATCTAAATTAAAAAATCTTGAAATAAATGAATCCTTTCTTGATCGCCCCGTAAATGAAGGCTTCTCTGGTGGAGAAAAAAAGAAAAATGAAATCCTCCAGATGACAATTTTAAACCCAAGACTTTCTCTCTTGGATGAAACTGACTCAGGACTTGATATTGATGCTCTTAAAATTGTGGCCCGTGGAGTAAATGCTCTAAAGACCAAAAGAAATGCCACTATTTTAGTAACCCATTACCAAAGACTCTTGGATTATATTGAACCTGATTTTGTTCATGTTCTTCATGATGGCAAAATTGTGAAATCAGGAGATAAATCTCTTGCACTAGAGCTGGAAGAAAAAGGTTATGACTGGATTATAAAACAATGAATTTTACAACTTTAGAGAAAACATTTAATTCTGGGTGGACATCGGCTTTTGCTAGAGAGAGCATCCAGTCTTTTAAAAAAGTGGGACTTCCTCACTCTAAGCTTGAACCTTGGCGCTATACACCGATTGCAAAAGAATTTGATAGTTTTGATTTTGCAGCAGGAAGTTTAAGAGAGAGCAAAAAATTTAAAAATAGACTTTACTTCCAAAATGGAAGGTTTAATTTTGAGGCCTCGAGTATACCTGAAGGAGTTGAAATAAAACCTATTTCGGAACTTAGTGAAATGGAATTCATCAGCTTTATCCAGGCCATCCCAGCTAGAGAAAACCCTCTTTTAAGTCTAGGGGCCGCCTCTTTAAGTGGTGCATGCTTTATTAAGATAACAAAAAACTTAAAAGGGCCTTTAACAATCATTTTCGAAGCTTTTGAAAATGAAAAAATATCTCAGCCTATTATTTTAGTTGAAACAAGCAAAAATATAAGCGCAACCCTATTTGAAAAACATATTAGTGATTGTATTCATTTTGAAAATAGAACTTTAAAGATGTCTGTGTCAGAAGGGTCTCATATCACACATCTAATCTCTACAGTCTTGGGTAATGAGACAATCTTTAATACGAATACCCATGTTGATGTAAAAAAAGATGCCACTTACACTAATTTTTTGATTACCCTTGCCGGAAAGATGGTTAGACACAACCTTGATATAAGATTATCTGAACATGGGGCCCATACTAGTTCTTTTGGACTATACGCCCTAAATAATAAGGAACATGTAGATAATTATACTTTTATTGATCATGCCTGCGAAGAAACAACTAGTGAACAGCTTTTCAAAGGAATCTTAGATAACCAGTCTAAAGGAATTTTCACAGGGAAAATTCACGTGGCAAAGAATTCGCAGCGAATAAACTCATCACAATTAAATAAAACTTTGCTACTAACAAAAACTGCTCAATCTCATTCCCAACCTCAATTAGAAATTTTCGCTGATGATGTGAAATGCTCTCATGGCTCGACAACAGGTCAATTAAATCCAGAGGAAGTGTTTTATTTTCAATCAAGAGGCATAAGTGAGAAAAAGGCCAAGATTCTTTTATCTCAGGCCTTCGTCAATGATATTTTGCTAAAAATTAAAGATAAGACACTGACTCAAGAATTATCAGAATATTGCTTTGATAAATTCTCGCAGTTGGATTTAGGTGTTATATGAGCCAATTTAATATTGAAACCATTTTAAAAGAATTTCCTGTCTTAAAAACGAAAGTCCATGGCAAAAGACTGGTCTATCTTGATAATGCGGCCACCACACTTAAGCCACAATGCGTGATTGACTCGATTAATGATTACTATAGTGCCTCAACATCTAATGTGCATAGAGGGCTTCACTACCTAAGTGAGAAAGCAACTGATAAATATGAATCCACTAGAGATGCACTCAAAACCTTTATCAATGCAAACTCCAGAAAAGAAATCATCTTCACCAAAGGAACCACTGACTCGATTAATTTAGTCGCCTCAAGCTTTGGCGCTTCAAAATTAAAAGCAGGAGATGAAATCATCATCTCCCATATGGAGCATCACTCGAATATTGTTCCTTGGCAGCTTATCTGTGAGAAGACAGGGGCAAAGCTTAAAGTCATCCCCATGAATGACAAGGGTGAGCTTCTTATGGATGAGTATAAACAACTTCTAAATAGCAAAACGAAGTTAGTCTCTTGTGTTTATATTTCAAATTCCCTTGGAACAATTAATCCTATCAAAGAGATGATTAAGCTGGCCCACGATGTTGGTGCTCTCTTTTTAGTAGATGGTGCTCAAGCCATGGCCCATACCAAAGTCGATGTAAAAGAGTTAGATTGTGATTTTTTTGCGCTATCGGCTCACAAAATGTTTGGACCAACGGGAGTTGGTGCCCTTTATGGAAAAGAAAAACTCTTAGAAGATCTTCCCCCCTATCAAGGAGGAGGAGATATGATTGATATCGTCACCTTTGAAAAAACCACTTACAACGACCTCCCTTATAAGTTTGAAGCGGGAACTCCAAATATATCGGGAATTATTGCTTTCAAAGAGGCCATCAACTATATCGAAAGACTTGGAATCGAAAATATGGTGGCCTATGAAGATGAAATTTTGGAATATGGGACAGCTGCACTAAACGAAATTCCGGAAATTACTTTGATTGGTCAGGCGGAGAATAAAACGTCCATCCTCTCTTTTATTGTCAAAGATATTCACCCTCATGATCTAGCAACTTTTACAGATAAATTAGGAGTGGCCGTAAGAACGGGACACCACTGCACGCAGCCCGTGATGCAAAGGATGAATATTCCGGCTACCACCAGGGCCTCTCTTTCAATTTACAATACAAAAAAAGATATAGATGAACTTTGTAGTGCTTTAAAAAAATCAATTCAACTTTTTGGATAATATATATGAGTGAAGTCGACATTTTTATTCAACCCACCCCCAACCCAAATGCTTTAAAATTTGTTCTAGATAAAACTATTAAGACAGAAGGCAAAAGCAGCTACAGAAGTATTGAAGATTGTGCCCACAATCCTCTGGCCAATGCACTATTTGGACTAAGAGGAGTCGATCAACTGCACTTCTTTCAGAATGTTATTACGATAAGCAAATTTAATTTTGCCAGCTGGGATGACTTAGAAACTGAAGTGACAAAAGTGATTAATGAAATGATTGATGATCATAACCCTGACTTTAAAGAGCATGACCCTGAAATCTCTCGTCGCCAAGAACTACCAGAGGACGTCAGACAAATTGAAGAAATACTCGATCAACATATCCGCCCAGGCCTACAAGGTGATGGAGGAGATTTAAGTATCGTAGACTTTAAAGACAATATTCTTATCGTTAAGTACCAAGGAGCTTGTGGGACATGCCCGAGCTCAACTGCAGGCACTCTCCAGGCGATCACTGGGATTCTTAAAGAGCGCTACAATCCTGAAATCGAAGTTTATACTGCGCCAGACTATTAAAAACTGACACTTGCCTCAAAAGCTTGACTTACTCAATCAGATTAAACATTCTACCTTTCGACTTTTTAGTTATTTAAATGGGTTTGAGTTTATGAAATCAATTTTACTTGTTTTAGTTACGTTATTTATTAGTGCCGCACATCCTTATGGCCTGATTGCAAAAAGCTATCTGGATAAATCTCAAACGAAAACTTACCTAAAAGGCCTGGGCCTCAGTTCATCTTTTGAATACTTAGATGAAACTCTAGGGGTTATCCTGATTGACCTCCCTGACACTTCAACTCAAAATGATCTCTATTATTACTACAATTCTGTAAAAGGCTCACAATACTTCAGCTATGTGGTCTTTGACTTCGAGCTAAAGCGCAGACCTACTTATTTTGGAACTCGGGGCTATGGGGATCTTTGGAATATAAAAGATGGAAAATTCTCATCTGAGACGATTAAGGCCTGGGAAGAATTTGGGGTCAACGCAACTGATGCAAATGGAAGTAAGGTAGCAGCAGTTGTTATTGATGGAGGGGTTGAAGTTACTCACCCTCAATTATCATCTCACGTCTGGGTCAATCCAGGAGAGATCCCGGCCAATGGAATTGATGATGATAATAACGGTTATATTGACGATATTTATGGTTGGAATCCAGGCAAAGATAGCGGAGATGTCTCTTTTGCCTCTCACGCAACTCATGTTGCAGGTATTATTGGGGCCCATAATACGGATACCATGCGAGGAATAAACCCTCATACGACTATCCTAAGTGTTGATGTTTTCAGCTACGGTGGTGATAGCACTCTTGCCTCTACTGTTGTTAAGGCCCTGAGCTATATTGCCACAGTAAAAAGAGCTTGGTTTTTCTCAAATGGCCAGCTTGGAGCAAATATAGTTGCAACTAACTCTAGTTTTGGAGTGGACTATGGGAACTGCACTGATGATCAGTATGCTCTTTGGAACGACCTCTATAATAGTCTCGGACAACTAGGAATTATTAGCAGTGTTGCTGCTCCTAATACTCAATATGATGTTGACCGTCTAGGCGATGTACCAAGTGGATGTAGCTCTCCTTATATGATAGGTGTCGGAAATATTGATGAAGCAGGTGAAAATCAAGGGGCCTGGGGAAAACTCAGTGTCGATTTATTCGCTCAAGGCACTGAAATTCTTTCAACTGTAACCGGTGGAAGGTTTGATACTTATACTGGAACAAGCATGGCCACTCCTCACGTAACTGGTGCTATTAGCTATCTTTACTCCATTGCACCAAGAAATTTTATTGATTTTTATATGCTAAACCCTTCTTTAGCGGCGTTACAAATGAGAGAACTCTTAATCGGATCCACTAAGAAATTCTCTAAATTCATGCATTTAAATAGAAGCTCTGGCGTTTTAAATGTCTATAATGCCTCAAGGGCATTGTATGGACTTGAATTTCAAGAGTATGATTTTTAAAAAGTAAGTGCTCATTTTAATGTTCAAAAAAATTGACGCTTAAATACATACGGCCCTAAGTCATTTAAAATATTTGGCCATCGGTAATTTTTCTGCCATTATTTTTGCATGAGTTTTGATTTTCTCGCCAATATTTCAGAACGAATCGTAAGACAGTGGAAACGCTACGAACTTAATAAAAAGTTTGTGGAGATGGCCCGTGAACTTTTAGTCAGTAAGGAGAAAAATCTACAGTATGCCAAGAAAGTGGCAGCTCTTGAGAATGAAGTTCGTATTCTAAAGTCAGAGCATAAAAAACCTGAATTTAAACCTAAGAAAAAAATCACTCCTAGAGGCACATCAGAAGCTGATAGCAATTCCAGCAAAGAAACTCCTAAATCTAAAAAAAAAGACTAATTCCCGTTGATAAAGAAATAGTTGTGGATTTGGATATAAGTGAGCTTCCTGCTGATACTCGCTATATTGGAGAAGAAACTCGTATTATTCAAAATATTAAACTCACTCGTGAGAATATCAAATTTATCTTCAAAAGATACTACTCCCCCTCTGAACACAAGACCTATATTGGGGAGATTGAAGGATATGATGGGAGTAAATTTGGCAGTGATTTGAAAGCCTTTATTGATTATTTGTACTACAAGCTCAGAGTTCCCCATGAGAAGATTCGAGAGTTTTTGCTTGAGTTTGAGATTGATGTCTCAAAGGGGTCTTTGGAGAAGCTTTTAAATGAGAGACGTGAAGAATTTAGAGAAGAACTTTTGGGTGCGGGGGATGCTTCGGTTCAAAAATATAAATCTCACCACCTAGATGAGACGGGACATAAGTTAAATAACCATCCTCTTTATACTTTTTGTTTTTCTAATGAAGCAGTGACTCTTTTGAGTAGCTATTCTCGCAAGAGAAAGTCTGAAGCAATGAGGGCATTGTTTGGAGGCAGAGGAGTCTATTGCATGAATGAAGCCGCAATGAGTTTGCTCAAAAAACAGAGGAGGAGCTTATGGACGAAGATGAAGCAAAATTATCTTTTTAATCAATATAACTATGACTTAGAGGGGTTTAAGCAGGTTTTAAGGGAGTATGAGTTTACCCACCAAGAGGAAACTCAGCTTAAGTTCTGTGCTTTGTACGGAGGATATATTGCCGGAAAACTAGGTCCTCCTCTCAAATATCTTGTCACAGATGATGCAAAAAACTTGAAGTTGTGGAAAAGACATCAGCTGTGCTGGGTACATGAGATTCGCAAGTACAAGCTACTCGATCTTTATGAGCACTCAGATATATTAAAAATGGTGGTAAAGAGGTGGTTTAAATTCTATAAGTTACTTAAGCTTTATAAAAGAAACCCAACTAAGAAGAATAAATCAATTATCTGGCGTACATTTAATAAACTTTGTCACCAACATACTGGATTGCAATCGGTTAAGGAGCAGTTACTTAGTACCTACAAGAATAGAAAAAGACTTTTGTATGTTCTTAATCATCCAGATGTTGAGATACATAATAACCTGGTAGAGAGGGATATCAGGGAGAAAGTCATCAAGAAGAAAATATCTTTATTTAATAGAAGTATGAAGGGAGTAAAAGCATGGGATTTAATGCTGTCACTTGCTTCGACTTGTACAAAAAATAATATCTCATTTTGGAGGTATCTAACGGACAGAATTCACAAACGAGATTCAATACCTTACCTCGGTAAGATCATCGCAAGTACCTGAATATTGAGCACTTACTTTAAAAATGTCTAACCTTTAAACACTAATTATAATTGATTCAAATTAACTCCTCCCGTTAAGAAATAATGCTATTGTCAGGCATAAAAACTAACACCTAAATAGTGAGGAATTATTTGTGAAAAATAAAATCATCATACCTGTATTTGCTCTGACTTTGTCTTTCAATTCATTTTCACAATTAAAAATGAATGAAATTTTAGAAACTTTTCCAGCCAATTCTCGTTCACAACTTTATAGCTCTTCTATCGTCAATGAGAATGGAGATATTCTTTTAAAGCAAGGGAGAGTCGTTACTATTGAAAAAAGAATCGATTCAAATGTAGTTGAAGAAAATGAAGTTTCTCTCTTACTGGAAGGAAAAACAACTTTGTTAAATCTCAGTAGCGATAAAAATGAACTCGTAAGATTTAACAAGGTTTCAATAATCGTTAAAGATAAGAAGTATGTGACAGAAGATAGAGAAATCATTAAAGCAATTGTAAGCAATAGTCATTCAACAATGCTGACAGACTCTTTAATTGAAAGACTAAGACGAGATGACCAAGTTCAAACGAAAGTAGAACTCACAAAACAGGAGAAAAAGGAAAAGTTTCTTCGTAGTATAAAGAAGACGGCAAGTCTTATTACGGCAACAACAATGAAGCCATTTATTGCTATTAGTTCATGGGCATCGGGGGCACTATCAAAGAAAGATTCACAGACCAAGAAAACAGTTACTCATGTGCTAACGTCCAATATGGATGAAATAAATGGGTTTGTTAAACTTAATGAAGACCTAAATACGGCTGATTTAATCGCGAACTCAACTCTTTATATTGAAGAGCTTCTTTATACAGAAATTGAAGAAAAAACGGCAGCACAAGTTGACAAAATAAGTAAGAGCATTGAAGAGAAAATCAACTCTGGAGAAAAAATTGATATTGCTCAAATTAAGGCCATGCCAGAGTTTCAAGAAATCCAAGAACAACTCGGAATTAAAATTGATGATGAGACCCTTGAGTATCTTGCAAATAAAGTTAACGATGGCCAGAGTATTGAAGATATCCTCTCCGAAATACCTGCAGGGTTTATTAGCGAAGAACAAATCGCCTTATTAGAAAAAGGAATTAAAGACTCGGAAGTGATTCAAACTGAGACAAATGAAGTAGCCGTTACAAGTGCAGAAGAACAAAATGAGCTCTCTCTTGAATCAGAACAAAAAGGTGCAACAATTGAAGGGATTACAACGCTGGCATTAACCAACACAATCCCTACTATCCTTGCTTTTAATATTTTTGGAAAGGCCCTAGGCTGGACAACTTTTGGGGTATTAACAGCATCACAGGTTGTAACAGCTATTACAGTTAAGAAATGTCTTGAATCAAAATTTGAACAAGAAAAAGACATTCAAATGTGTAATTATATTATTAATAGAAATTCAAGACACCTACTCAGAAGTTATATCAAGGCTAAAGATTCGGGCTACAAATTTAGAACGAAGGTGCAAGAATGGAATAAGAAAAGAAAAGAGAAAAAAGCAACTAAGGCAATATAAACTATAGACTTAGCGCATAAAGCATTACGCATTAAGTCTATACAGACCACAATATTCAACCTTACCATTAACTTAACGCACATGTTTATTTTAATAATGCTTCATTTAACAAGGAGATAGTTATGAAGACAATTTTAATCGCATTAGCTCTTATGAGCACAGTAGCAATGGCAAATCATGGAAGACAAATTAATGACCTAATGTACTTTCCAGGAGCAAAGACTTGGAACTCGACGACAGAACTTTCGAAATCAACGACAAATGGTGGAGGGACTGAAACAGAATTGATGAATATTAACCAAGAAGTTGGGTATTCGCTAAAAGACAATTCTAGAATGATAGTAGATTTTAATTACAATATTGATTTTTCAACAAAATCAGCTGGCACTGCTGAAATAGATAATTACGCAAGTGGAGTTGATGCTGTTAACCTAACGTACAAACACAGAGTAATGGAAAAAGATCATAGAAGGGTCGATGTTGCTTTTACTCTTTCTCCAAGCCTCGGTGCAAAGAGATCTGCTTCAACTACTGTAGAAGGTAACAACAGAGTTGGTCGTGACCAATATGCACTTTCTGCAGAATACGGGAATGCTGTAAACAAAGACTTGTCTTATGCCTTTGGATATAAATTTACAAATCAAAGTACAGCAAAAACAATTTCAGCTACTGGAGGAGAATCTTTTACCGCTGCTCGAAACAACCAAGAGCTATCTGCAAAGCTACAATGGGATAAAGAAATGTGTTTTTTCAGAGGAGAGCTTGGTTACACAATGGAAGGAAATACGGATTCTGCTTCTGCTACCCCCACAGAAAATGACCCTTTTATGTCTTGGATTTTAACTTACGGCCATAGATTTGCAAAAGACAACCACTTATTAACAGTTGCTCTTTTGAACGTAAATGCTGAGACTAATACTATTCCAGCAACGACTGCAAGCAAGACTCACACGAGTTCTTTAACATTAGGTTATACTTACCAGTTTTAATTTTATTATTATTTAATACTAACCGAGGTCACCGCAACAAATGGGTTGCGGCCTCGGTTTTTTAATATCCATTTTTCAGAGATACAAGCATAACCACCTCGCCCCCATCCAATTCCCCAGCTATTAGCAGTAATCAGACAAACACTGCCTTCGCTAGAATGTAGCTCAGGTGGTAATTTAATATAGCCCACAAACAAAACAGCATGGCCCTGAGCATGGCCATCACTTCCTACTTTATTGGCCTCTTTATCAGATTCAAAAACAATGCCTTCATTTTTATAAAAGTTTTCTTTAAGCTTCAAACCAGCAACTACGGCCTTGTTATTATCTAGTTCACGAATCACTTCATCCAAGGTTTCCACATAATCAAAACTCTCCACATAAACTTTTCCTCTATTACAACTTTGCTCTATAGGAGTATAGGTTTCATTGGAAAGTTTCCGAACCGTTTTGTACGGACAATCGCTTTCTTCTGGAATAGGATTATTCTTTGAATACTCTAACCCATACCCAACCCATGAACCTTGAATATTGCAAGGCTTATTCCGGCAATCAGGTTTACTGGCCCAATAGAAATACTGCTCGGATAAATTTTTGTTTGTTCCATTTTGCGCCAGTGTTGATTCAATGGCACGCACTCCAGCAAAGGAGGCGCATGTTGCTCGGCGGGCCTGGTCTCGAATAGGAATGTCCAATGTATTAGGAATAATCTGATAAGTTTGAGGTATTTCAACTGTAATGCTCTTTTTTAATTTTTTGGTCGTAACTGGCTTGTTCTCTTCTACTGGAATTTCAAAAGTAGTCTCTTTATACTCTTCAATCCTTTTAATGAATTTTTCACGCGCTTGGGCCCAATCTTTTAGAGTTTTTTTATACTTATCCTTCCACTGAGTAAGAGAGGCTGTGACTTTGTCTGATGAGCCCTTCACAAATTTATCTGATTTTTTCGCCCATTTTTTTAAATTAGATTCATAGTTTTGTGCTTTATCTTCTACCGTTTCAGTTTTCTCACTTTGAGCTTGTGCGATTTTTTGGCGATTTTTTTCTAGCAATGCTTGAATCTTGGCCTTGCCACCTCCAAGCTTGCCCAAAACGTCTTGCTTCTGGCCTTTAATGGCATTCTTTTTTTGCTCAATTGCCTTTTCACCTTTAGTTGGTTCTTTTACAACCACAACTTCTTCCACTTCAGTGGTGTGAGTTTCACTATTAAGGGACAAATAGTTTTTATATTTTTCTTGTTTGGAACTGGGAAGTTTAGTTAAGACTTGCTCCCAAATGGATTCTAAAATAACTTCTCGACGTCCGACTTCATAGCCTTTGCTATTGCGGGCCTGGGCCATATAAGTTTCAGCAAAACAATAAGA
>CAYGUN010000043.1:0-13370 GCA_964353025.1 uncultured Bacteriovoracaceae bacterium | reverse complement strand
CACATTTTAAATCTATTAGCCTTTTTAAAGACTTTTAAAAAATAAGGAAAACGCTCATAATAGTATTATGGGATTTGTTTTTAAAACTATTAGTCTGGAGACTGGAAATATTCATGAACTAGTATCCTTTCTTAGCAAAGTTTTGGATTGGGATATTCAAAAGGATGCTCTGACAGGTGAGTCTTTCTGTGAATGTAATGGTATACGCTTCCAGTTTCCCCAAGGAAGGAAATCAAAGTCAGGGATGACTTCCTTTTTTCAATTTGAATTTGATTCCAAAAAAGAATTTTCAAACTTCATACAAAAAGTAGATTTTTTCATTTACCGTAATCCAAAAGTAAAAATTAAGTTTGAAAAATCAGATGAGAAGCTCTGCATTACTGATATGGATGGCCGCAAATGGCATTTTATTTTAAATGAGCTCAAGACTCTTCCGCCTCCATCTCTGGATACAAGCGATTTTGAAGATAAAATTCACTAATAGCTCACAAAAGCTTACTCCTTTTGACAGTTAATATAATTCACTCCAGAATTAACTAAATCTTAACAGTCAGTTTCAACGGAGTGAAATATGAAATTATTATCTGCAATACTTGCAAGTCTTATTACTTTACCTGCATTGGCCACAACTATAGCAATCATCGATTCAGGTGTGGACTATAAAAGCGATGCTTTTCATATGTGGATGAACCCTAACGAAGTTGAAGATCACCGTGACAACGATGGTAATGGTTATCAGGATGATATTTATGGTTGGAACTTCGCTGAAGATAATCCAGAAATTATTGATTACAGTTTTTTAGGAACATTTCCTGAAGGTGTGTATAAGTTTTTTGAAATCCAAGGAAAAATCTTTTTGGGAGAAGAAACTGAAGCCGATAGAAAGTGGTTAGAAGAGGCCCGTGGAAACAAGGAGCTTATCTCTCACTTACAAGTTTTTGGAAACTTTGTTCACGGAACTCACGTTGCAGGTATTGCCTCAGGTGGGGATAACAATATTAACATCATGGGACTTAAACTTCTTCCAACTAAAGCAAGTCCATTTTTTGAAAAAGCTAGATCTCAAAGTCTTATGGGAGAAGGCAAAGGAAATCCAGAGTCTGATGGTTTTAGAACACGACTCTTGAAAAGTCTTCTGAGCCAACTTGCAGCTGCGCAATCAGTTCTTATGCAAAATGTGGGGTACTACCTAGCTGAGAAAAAAGTGGATGTGGCCAATGGCTCATTTGGTTCAAACTATGCCCAAATTGCTCCCATTATTGAAATTGGATTTAAGGCCGTCTTTTGGAGAGCTCCAAAAGCAACAGGGGAGAAACCTGAAGAGAGTGAACTTCATCCATTTCTGATGCATTTTATGCAAGAGAATTTAAAAGGCTCTGAAGAGTTAGTGAAATATTCTCCAAATACTTTATTTGTTTTTGCTGCTGGAAATAATGGAACTAATAACGATATCTACCCAACTTCTCCTGCTAATATTAAAAGAGATAACGTTATTACTGTTGGGGCCACCTATTCTTATGATTTTTTTGCCCCTTTTTCAAACTATGGAGCACTGGTTGATGTGGCAGCTCCTGGTATGTTAATTACTTCTGCAATTCCAGGAGGAGAAGAGCTACAAGTAAGTGGTACTTCACAAGCAGCTCCTTTTGTGGCCCATGTGGCAGCTCAAATCAAAGATTTAAATCCAAGCTTGAGACCAGTTGATATTAAGAAAATCATTATGGAGACAGCTGATAAAAAAGATTACCTGAAAGGGAAAATCAGTACATCAGGGATAGTAAACGTTAGACGTGCCATCTGGACGGCGAAGTTTTCACGTAAAAACTCTTTAGATGAGGCCATTAGAAAGGGCAATGAAAGTGTTGCTGAAATGGCTGGAACAGGGCGTAAACCACCACAAAGAGCGCAAGCACAAATTATGCCTTTACCAATGACACCGCAATATACTAAATAAGGTTCATGAAGGCTTGGACCTATTTATTATTATTTGTAAGCATTGTAACCAATATTTACCTCTATAGTGAGCTTGAGAAAAAGAGTACTGATAAAGTAAATCAAATCTCAAGCTCTCTTATGAGAGCACCAGCTTTTCCTAAGAAATCTCTCGAGAAAATTGTTCCTGATATTGAAGAAGTTCAAACAAATTCTAGTGAAGATGAAGTTCAGATCACAACTTCTCAAAAAGAATATGAAGAAGTGATTGCTCCCAGGAATATGAACTCTGCCGAGAGTATTTGGGCCGCATGGGATGACCAGGTATATGAGTTTTTACTAGGCATGGGAGTTTTAGAAGCAGGTAAAGTTTTAGACAAGTACAAAGCTTTAAGGATTGCAGAAGGGCTTGTGGTAAAAGACTTCTTTCAAGCTTTAAGGCAAAAAGGGGTTATTGTAGACAATGTTGTTTTAAGCCCTGAACACACAGTTGAAATCAATCAAATTAGTATTTTATATACTGAAAGATTAAAAAATTTATTTGGACATGAAATCTATACTGAGTACGTAAAACTCAGGAATATATTTAATGTTCAAATACAAAATATTACTCGCGAAGACGATCCTTTGTACCAAATTGATTTTTAATTATCTCTGTGTTGAACTTTTTGAATTCTCATGTTTTTCTTTATCACCAGTACTTTGACCTGATCCTCTAGTATCACTGTTAACACTATTAAGCTCTAATGACATTTCTTTTGAAAGTAGTGAGTAGTGTGTATCTAAGAGAGAGTACTTATAAAGTATTTCCGTACAGTTTTCATAAACATCTAATAACTGAGGTATTGTTAATTCATAAGTACTATTACAAGTTTCAGGAACAGAGTTTATATTATGGGCACATTGTTTTTTTGTATAACGAATTTCATTACCATTAATATCTTTTAATTGAGTAGTTGTTGCATATTCTATCCTTTTATCCCATACATACTGTTCATTACCATTGTGAATACAGGAAAAGTGTATTTTAACTTTACTACATTCTGACTGGGGTAAATTGTCACGCATAACTTTCAAGAGCATGATCATCCAATTGTGTTCAGTCATTTTAATGAATCCAACGGAGTCATGTTCTTTATTTTGTCTAACACTAAAACTTTGTTTTACATCTTCTGCTATGACAGGGTTCAATCCTCCATTGAAGAGTGAGGGGGTATACGCATTTTTTATATCTTTTATAATTCTTGTGGCCTTTTTCAAACTAATGAAATTATCTAAGCTTTTTGCATATTGTTCAGGTGTCATTTTAATAGCTTCAAAATATTCAGCATGCATCCAATGGCCATTGGAAGAGTCTGAAGGTAAATGCCCTGGAATATTTCCACTATTATTTTCTAAAAAACAGCCTTCCCCGATGTAGCAAGCACCTTCATCTTTTAATTTTAAAGCATTAGGTTGTATCTTATCTCCATGTCCCCAAAGAAAATGATATTCACAATTATTTGCGAATAAGGTTGTTGTAAATAAGACAGAGATAATCAGGCCCTTTATCATTCATTATTTTCGGAATGATAACCAGAAAGACTAAACTACTCAGGATAATAAGGCAGTTTGATTTCTCAGCATTAGAGCTCTAGAATGAAGGATGCCTCATTCTAAACAATTGAAAATTTTCGAACAAATTATTAAAAATGGCCCCTTTCCTATCCGTTTCCCTGATTCTGATGATTTGGATCAGGATAAGGAGTGGTGTGAGGTTAAAGTCTCTGGTAAGTGGAAGAAGATCCGTTTTCATGACTATAATGAGGTCTACGAAATCCCCGGACTCTATGAAACTATTTTTTATCGAACCTTAGGAACTAATTCTCCTTATAGGATGAGTGAGTTTTTAAGAGAAGTGCTCATTGAGAAGGGGATGACTCCTTCTCAATTGAGTGTGCTTGATTTCGGTGCTGGAAATGGCATGAGTGGTGAGGCCCTGCAAAATATTGGAGTCAGATCTATTGTGGGCTGTGATATTTTACAGGAAGCCAAGAAGGCCAATTGGCGTGACAGGCCTTGGGTTTATGCTGACTATTTCGCAGAAGATTTTACTAAGCTTAGTGATAATACCAATAAGCAGCTGATGGCCTACCAGTTTAATTGTCTGCTTACTGTGGCCGCACTAGGTTTTGGGGACATTCCACCGGAAGCTTTTTTTACTGCCTATAACCTCGTATCGAAGGGGGGATTAATAGTCTTTAATATTCGCGATGAATTTTTGAAGATGAACAATCGCAAAGGCTTTTCAAAGTTAATTCACTATATGTTGCAAGAAGAGTTTATGGAAATAGAGCTCTATCGTCGTTATCAGCACCGTTATAACGTGCATGGAGAGTCTCTCTACTATGTAGCGATTGTGGCGACTAAACATAAAAATTTAAAGAAAAAAGATTTGAAATAAAAAAGGCCTCTTGCGAGGCCCTTTATTATTTAAAAAAACTTGTTTTTGTTTTTACCAAACTGCCCATATTCGCTTCATACGCTTTAAGTTTCTTTTTCAAGTCTTTTGAGAGCATAATATTGGCAATAAGGTTTGGAATGGCAAGTAGTCCAAAGACAGCATCAGATAAGTTTAAAACGATATCAAGTTTTAGAACTGCTCCTACCATGATGAAGGCCAAGAATATATATCTATAGTAAGGGATATATTTTTCTCCCCATAGATACGTCACACCTTGTTCACCGTAGTATGACCAAGCAATGATAGTAGAAAAGGCAAACAGAACAACAACAATCATAATGATATAAGTTCCTGCTCCACCGTATAAAGTAGAAAAGGCAAGTGCTGTTAGATCACTTCCTTCTGTCCCCGCTGTGTTTGACCAAACTCCCGTTGAAAGAAGAACCAGGGCCGTCATAGTACAAACAACTAATGTATCGATGAAAGGTCCTAAGAGTGCTACGAATCCTTCTTGAAGGGCGTCTGACTTAGCAGCAGAGTGTGCCATAGCAGCAGAGCCCATACCAGCTTCGTTAGAGAAAACCCCACGACGAACACCTTGGACAATAACTTCTCTGAAGGCCACACCAGCAAAGCCACCAACAGCGGCAGTACCGTTAAAAGCTCCATCAAAAATCATTCCAAACATTGAAGGGATTTCAGTATAATTTGCAATCAAGATCCCAATAGCACCAACACAGTATATAAGCACCATACTTGGAACTAAAGCTTCAGTTACTTTTCCAATTCTTTTAATCCCACCAACTAGAACAAGTCCTGCCATAACGGTAAAAAAGAGTCCAGATGCCCAAGTTGGAATGCCAATTGTTGTTTCAACAATTGAAGAGAGTTGGTTGGATTGAAACATATTTCCTGCGCCAAATGAACTTAGAATAGCAAAGAAAGCGTAGGCCGCGGCCATTGGTCCAAAGCCTTTTCCAAGACCTCTTTTAATTGTATACATAGGTCCACCGTGAACCTCTTTTCCCGTTTCATCTCTAAAGATAAGAGAAAGGGAAACGGAGGTGAACTTTGTGGCCATACCAAGAAAGCCCGCGATCCACATCCAGAAAACAGCGCCAGGTCCACCGGCCACAATAGCAACAGCAACACCTGCGATATTTCCAAGACCAAGGGTAGCTGAAAGTGCAGCAGTTAAAGCTTGCAGGTGATTGATCTCACCTTTATCCTCTGGTTTGTCATAGCAGCCAAGAGCAATATCTATAGCATGACGAAAATGTCTAATTTGTGGGAAGACAAAGAAAATAGTAAAAAGAGCTCCTGCTCCAAAAAGTAAACAAATGAGTGGAATTCCCCATACTGCTGTTACAAAACTAACTGAAAATTCTTCTAAAGTCTGAATCATTGAAAATTCTCCTAATCGCCCCGATGTGATTGAAATTAAATAAAAACTCTATAAACTGTACTGAATAAGTTAGGCTTTTGCAAAAAATGGTGATTATTGTTGTGAGTTATTTATTTATTCTCTTCTATGAGTGGAACGACATCTTTGGTAAACATTTGATTATGTTTTCCTATGAGAAGCATTTTGAAGGCACTTAGATAACGCTCGTTACCCAGCGTGGCGAATTTTTTCTTATCGATAACGATAGAGTTTTGAATAACAGGTTTTCCTTTTTCGCGGATAAAGCCCACTATATAGACAGTGCTGATACTTCTATCATTAAGAAGTTTTCCAGCAAATGCTTGGTTATAGATAATAGAGAGAATGGTCGCTTTGGATAGAGTCAGATCTGAGGCATCAAAGCCTTCGAAGTTTGCGTTTCTTTGGCGGGCCTTATTTTCAATAGTTCTTAATCTTTCCAGCTCAATTTGTTCATCAGAACTTAATTGCTGCTTAAACTCAAAGTCTTTATTTTGGTTTTCAACCTGGATAGCAACAAACAGAATTTCGCCTTTTATCACAAAACCTTCGTAATAATCTTGAAAGGCAAAATCACTACAATAAGATTTTTCATTTTCATTTAAACACTTACTGTAATTTAAAACGGTATTAGGGGGAATGGTACTTAGATCAAGCTTGGGCTCTTCTACTTTTTGGGTTGGAGCAGGGACCTTTTTTACAACTCGTGGGGGAGGTGGAGTGAAAGTAGGTTCATCTTCCATTGTCATATAGTAAAAAAGACCGGCACCAACAAGCAATAATGCAACTGCTGCTTGCTTGGGATCCATGTCTTTGCTTTGCTTTTTCTTTTTACGGCCTTTGCGATCTGAGTCTAGGCTAAAGTCTCCAGTAGCATCCTGACTCATCATCGAGCTCATACTACCATTACCGGTTGGCTTATATTCGTTAGGATTACTGGCCAAAAGGCTGGTGCCAGTTTGTGATGTTTGATTAGCAGCTTTTCTACTTCTATCTAATGTTGTTTTTGGTTTTGTAGCGGCACGACCATCTTCTTCACCCAGGAGGGAGACGATTGTTCCGGCACCGACAATAACAGGAAAGAACGTATTAAACTCTGTAGGAGTGTGGGCCGCTATTTTTTCTTCGTTAACAAAAGTCCCATTGGAACTTCCAAGGTCTGTAACAAAAAATTGTCCATTTTTTTCTTCTAATTGACAGTGGTGACGAGAAATTCCTTCACCGGTGACTCTCAGATCACATTTTGAACCGCGTCCTACTAAAACAGGGGACTGAGTAAATTCTAAAATTTCAGTGTCACCATCTTGGTGAGTGATTTCTAATCTCATATAGTATTAGTATAGCAAAATTTCTGCTCTTGATTCAATATAATGGTCAAAATTAAGCGCTTCAATTTTATTTAAATCAGAGTATTTGTCTTTGTTTTCAATCCACTTACGCAGCTCTTCTCCTCCGTTGATAATATCAATAGGGAGTTTGTCATGGACATATTCATAAGGAGGTTCTTTCCATTTAAAATGCGAACCTAGTGTGTGATAGAAGTAATAGCAAAGGATTTGAGAGACTCGCCAGGATTTAAACTCTCGTCTATTAGTGACATGGATTTGATAACCGCCACAGCTTTTGCCCGCATGTTTTTGAAACGTAGGGATAAAAACCACTGGTCTTAGAACAAATCCAGTCAACTTCTCGCTAGTGAAAATGTTATTTAATTCTTTTAAATGGGAGTAGGGTTCAAATTCTGGGTGCCCCACATACTCAAGAGAACGTGTTGTTCCACGGCCCTCTGAAATATTAGTCCCTTCAAATAAAACTGTTCCCACAAAAGGAAAACCCGAATCCACTGTGGGAAAATTCGGAGAGGGAATGACCCACGGAAGTTTTGTCTCTTCAAAATACATTTCTCTATTCCAGTTTTTCATGGAAATGACTTCTAAGTCGCAATCACTGCCCCAAAACTTTTTTGCCATGAGAGCGAATTCTCCCATGGTAAGTCCATGTCTGGTGGGGCAAGGGTGGCGGCCCACAAAAGAGGCGAACTCAGGTTGTAAAATATTGCCTTCAATCTCACGGCCTCCAATAGGATTGGGACGATCGAGCACGAAGACTTTCACCTTATTTTTTTTACAGGCCTCCATCATATGAGTCATAGTGTAAACATAAGTATAAATTCTGGTTCCTACGTCTTGCAGATCAATAATCACACTATCCAGGTCCTTAAGCATGGCGTCCGTTGGAATTCGTGTCTCTGAATATAAAGAATAAATTCTTAAGTTAAAGAAAGGATGGGTGTAATGCTCAGTCTCACACATATTATCCTGTACATCGCCCACTAGCCCGTGTTGGGGAGTAAAAAGACATTTAAGTCTCTCTCCAAAAATTTTCTTGAGAGGGCCAATTCCGATTTCAATATCCCGGGTGACAGAAGCACTGTGGCAGAGGTAGCCCACATTGCCTTGAATTTTTTTCTGCAGAGATTCATCTGCAATAAGCCTATCTAAACCAGTTATTGTACTCATAAAACATCCTTTTATTTATTATAAAACAAAACTGGCACTTGGGTAGAGTGACAATTGGGTTTTTCTTTTGATACACTTTCATCAACACACACAACGGAGAGATCATGCAACAATACCTTCAATTAATGCAACATGTCTTAGAAAAAGGCGCTAAAAAAGAAGATAGGACGGGCACAGGAACCCTTTCAGTTTTTGGTTATCAGATGCGTTTTGATCTTAATGAAGGTTTTCCGCTGGTGACGACAAAAAAATGTCACTTGCGCTCAATCATTCATGAACTGTTGTGGTTTTTAAAAGGCGATAACAACGTTAAATATCTTAATGATAATAAAGTCACGATTTGGGATGAGTGGGCCAATGAAGCAGGGGATTTAGGACCTGTTTATGGCGTTCAGTGGCGAAGCTGGCCCACACCTGATGGGAAAACGATCGATCAGGTAGAGACTTTAATTAAAAACTTAAAAGCAAATCCAGATTCCCGTCGTCATATTATTAGTGCGTGGAATGTGGCAGACCTGGATAAGATGGCACTGGCCCCATGTCATACATTGTTTCAGTTTTATGTGGCAGATAATAAACTCTCATGTCAGCTGTATCAACGCTCAGCTGATATCTTTTTAGGCGTCCCTTTTAATATCGCCTCTTATGCGCTTCTTACCATGATGATCGCTCAAGTTTGCAATTTTGAATTGGGTGACTTTGTGCATACTTTTGGCGATGCTCACCTTTATTCAAATCACTTAGATCAAACGCGGGAGCAATTAAAAAGAACTCCTTTTAAACGTCCTATAATGAAAATTAACCCTGATGTTAAAGAGCTATTAGATTTTAAATTTGAAGACTTTGAACTGGTGGGGTATGAATCTCACCCTCATATTAAAGCTCCCGTGGCCATATGATTGTCTCTTTAATTGTTGCTATTGATAAAAATCGAGGCATTGGTAAAGATAATCAATTACCGTGGCATTTACCGGAAGACTTAAAAAACTTTAAGCGCATTACGACGGGCCATCATCTATTATTAGGGCGCAAAACTTACGAGTCGATTGGAAGACCACTGCCAAAAAGAACCATGTTGGTGTTAACGTCAAACCCTAGGGACAATCAGGAAAGTGTTTTTTATTTTAATGAAATTCATAAGGCCATAGAATTTGCTCAAAATGCTGGAGAGTCAGAGATCTATATTATTGGCGGTCCTAAGATATACGAACAAACACTCGGTCTTGCTGATAGGCTTTATCTTACAGAAGTCGATACCAATGTTGATGCAGATGCTTTCTTTCCAAAGTTTAACAAAGACCAGTGGGAGAGCTTAGAAGAAACACAATTTCCTGTTGCTGATAATAATCCTTATCCTTGGACATTTTCTATTCTTAAAAAACTAACATAGCTGTAAGACAGAGTTAGAAGATAGTTCTGGACCATTCTTGTCATCTTTATATTGAGCTCATACAATTTTTCAAACGATTCAATTTCAGGGAGAAAGAAATGAAACTATTTATCACATGGATGATTATTTCAACATCGTTTGCTGGTTTTATTGCCAACAAAGGGCCGTTGTTTTCATACCCAGAAAAGAAAGATGCCAGCTACGATCAAGATGATTTGATTAGGGACTACCTTATTTTTAAGGTCCAAAGTCTTAATCGCGATTTAGAAAAAATTCGCTTTTATAAGTCTGAAGGGGAGAGATTTTTAAGAGATGAAAAACTTGGACGACGTGTTTTTAAACTGCCTAAGCATCATCACGACCTTGATTACGATGCCTTTCCTTTTACCTATGGAACAACAGGGCAGTACTCGCAATACCCCTTTATGAAAATTCTTTATGGACTATGTATGGGGTTTACGACAGGCTTAAGAAAATTTCATTATTTGACTTATTTTAATGATGAAGTGGAAGCTCCTTATGATGAATTTAAGCAACCTGAAAAGTGGTTAAACTATTATAAGTCAAAGCTTGATAGTATCATGCGTGGTGAAGTGACTATTGTTAATGGAATGGCCGACTTATATGAATTAACTGGTGGAGATGTTTTTGGTAGTAACGATTCTTTAAGAAAAGAGCTTCAGACCTATGCCATGAGGCATTTAACAGACCAGTGGGCCATTAATAATCTTTCTTCTCGTGGGTTATTCTATATTAGTGGGCAATTTACAGGTCCAGAGAATAAGAGCGAAGTTGAAGCTTTTAGAAATAAAATTTTGGATTTCCATAAGAGAAACTTCGAGCCTCGAGTTGTTTGGCGCTGGGGAGAGAGTTACCGCCATATCCATATTATGAGAGTGAATGCAGTTTCTGAAATGACTGGCGATTGTTTTATTATGCAGTACGTGAATACAGATTCATATCTGATGCAAGAGCGAGTTTGTCCAGGAACCAAAATTGAAATTGCTACCAGCGAATTTGAAAGGATGACTCATTTCTATCATGAGTTTACTCGGTACTGCTTAACTCACAGAAAATTTTGTGAGGAAAAACTACCTGATTTTAAATTTACCTACTTCTAAGTTCTCTCGGGCCCTAAGTTTGGGCCCTTTTTTTGACAAAAAATAGAGTTGTGAGACAATTAAACGATATAACATAAAAATGTTCTCTAGGGAGGGAATCATGAAAAAGCATATTATGCTGATTTTAAGTCTAGTGTTTTTAGTATCGGCTTCAGCACAAGCGGGAATTCTTATTGACCCTTACATGAATTATCAAGTTAGTGGTGGCCTTAAAAATGGAACGACTGATGTGGATACGACATCTACTGGTTTTGGTGCAAGACTAGGTATGACGATTATGCCAGGTTTTTTTATTGCTGCTGACTATGAAACATTCTCAGGAAAAACTGAATATGCATCAGGTGATGTTGATTATTCAGGGAACACGCTTTACGCCACTGTAGGTTTTGATTTTCCAATTCTTATTAGAGTTTGGGCAGGAATGGCCGTAAGTGGAAAATATGATCAAGATGGTAATAATACTGATTTTAAAGGCGCCAGCGGAACTAAAATTGGCTTGGCCTATAAGTTTCTTCCATTTATTAATCTTTATGCTGAAATGAGAAAACTTAATTATGATGAAACAGCAGCAGGTGTTGCAGCTGACGTTGATGTGACTTCAACTGTTGTGGGTGTTGCCATTCCAATTTCTCTTTAATTTTATTGAAATATATTTAGGGACAATCTCGGTTGTCCCTAATCTTGAAAACAAACCTTTCTTTTTTCCCATTTTTTTGAGGCCACTCTTTCACGAGGCAAAACATCGGCTCTTTCTTTAAAGCGTTTAAAGTTTTGTAGACTGGGATCATTAGCGCACTTAATTTGAAATTGAACTAAATTTTCTAGCGCCTGAAGCAGCGTTTGCTTCTTGCCTTTCGTATCTTCAAGCTTTTGCTCTTCTAACTCACTTAAAAGGACGTAGATGGACTCAATGGTAGATAGGCAATAGTTTGCTGGCTGATGTTTAATAATAAACTCAGACGTCTTTTTTGTTTCAAAACTCACACGAGGTAGGTCGTGAAGTGAGGTGCTCTTTCTCATCATCTTCTTAGCGCACGGCCACGTGCCATCAAGAATAAAGATGATTCTCTGTTTTGGAGTCACTGGCAGTGTCTCGCGACTTAAATTAATGGAGCTCTCTCCAGGATATAAAAGTATGCACTCATTACTATTGTTATTTAAAATGGCCTGCACTTGCGGATCTTCATCAAAATTTACTCCCACAATGATTTGTGAATTTTTAAGGGCCGTGTGGGAGAGTCTTCCGGTGCCCAAGAAAGATTTCTTAGACTCCTTTGGGTGCATGAGAATAATAAATTTGGTTTGCGTTTCAAAACTATCCACTTTGGAGCAGAAGCAGGCCTTCTGGGGACGTAGGCAATTAAGACACAGCTCCCTCATTTTTGGCAGCTCGGACAAAAATAGGTTCCACGTTGGGCCAGAAATATTTTTTGAACTTTTGTTTTCTTACACATCTGACAAGTCTTTTGATAGAAGACTACCAGATTCATCACCCCTTGTCCCTTAGAGCCCGTGGTGTCTTGATAGCCCCCCTGAAATGTCACACCATTGGATGCAATAGCGCCGGTTATCACTTTTACCGTGGAGTCATGTATCTTTTTAAATTCTGAGGGCCTAATGTCACAAACTAAGCGCTCAGGGTGAATCTTTGCCAGAGCACAGATTTCATTAGCTATATAGTTACCAGTTCCAGCGAAGAGTTTTTGATCGAGCAGTGTCACTTTTAAATGGCGGTTAGGGTAGTGCAAGAGGGCCTGCTTTAAATAGGGTAATGTAAAATCAGAGGAGGCAATATCAACGCCCAGTTCACTTAATTTTTTAAAAGCTTCTTCCTTTGAGTAAAGATACATATGTCCAAAACGGCGTGGATCAATATAGTTTAGGAAACCCTCATCTCCTTTAAGAATAAGGTGATTGTGTTTCTCATTTAATTTATCTCGAGTCACTCGCCAGGCACCAGTCATACCTAAGTGGGAGAGTAGTTTGCGTCCATCACTTAAATTAAAAATCAGCATCTTTCCTTTGCGATCAACTGATTCAAAAGTCACATCTTTAAGAATAGGTTTTCCCGTATGAATAATAGAATCATACACTTTGGACACAGAGACTTTTCTCACTTGAAAAGGCAGTGAGTGGGAGAGTTGGGTGCGGATGGTTTCGACTTCGGGTAACTCTGGCACAGTGCGTTAATTCCTTTGATATCATTGAGTTAACAGTATTTTTGTCAGGTCTATTCCGCCGTATTCCGCCGGAAAATTAGTAATTACCATTTAGGAGACTTTCTGTAGAGAGGGTTTTTATATTTTTTCGGTAGGACTTTTGATAAATTGAACGGTTTGATTATAGTAATAAGTTCGCCAAATTTTTATTAGAAAAACAAGCTTATATCTTGCGCTGCTTAGAATTTTTAATAGGAAGCGATCTAAGGTTAATTTGCAATCTTTCCGATAGTAACGTATATGTTTAATATGAAAGTTATTTTGACTCTTTTACTTTTTTCAACGCTCGTCATAGATTTTGTCTCTGCCTCGTATGATTATGA
>CAYGUN010000042.1:0-13440 GCA_964353025.1 uncultured Bacteriovoracaceae bacterium | reverse complement strand
GAGCTTTTCGACCTTTAGTCTTTGTTCATCGGACAGTTGAAGCTTACCCTGATAGAATTGATTCAGGGCGTTGATTGAATAACAACTTGCAGTAATAAGGAAAATATATAAAATAAATTTCATCTATTTTAGTAAAACATGACACTACGTCTAACGCAAGACGACTTTTCAAGAGTTTAGCATCAAGTTTAACTTTAATAAAGTGATAGTATAAGAAGGATTAATACCCATGGCCGCGAAACGATCAACTAAAGTTAAAGAAGCCGAGATAGAGAGTAAAGATCAGAGATGGCACTGTCGAAATCGTGTCACTCTAGTTTTTGGTAGTAATGATATCGAAGAGCTAGATACGTATGTTTATACTAAAGATTCTCTCGAATTTAAAACAGTCCAATTTCATCAAGCTAAATCCAAGGCCATTGAAGAAATTTTAGATAATTGTATTGATGAATTTTATAGAGGGCATGTTACGCGTGTTGATACGATTTTAGCTAAGGACGGGAAAACAGTTACCATTACAGATAATGGTATTGGATTCCCTCTTAATAAAGCTGAAATTGTTTATAAAGAGTTTAGAACAGGCTCAAAATTTAAAGACGAAGACTTAGATGAGAAAGGTTTTCTCCTTAGAACTTTAGGGCAAAATGGTTTAGGAGCGTCAGCGACTTGTTTAACTTCAGATATATTCAAGGCGACGGTTAGACATCATAATACAAAGAAAGAACAAGTTTTTGAGTTCATTGATGGTGCTCTTAAAGTAAATAAATCAAAACCAAAACCTTACAAGGGAGAGTCTGGAGTTAAGATTGAACTTTCTCTTTCAAAGGAAGTCTATAAAGACAATATTATTGATGAAGAATTACTAAGAAAAAGAATTATTGACCTGGCCTATAATAATCCAGGACTCACTTTTACTTTTAACGGTGAGAAATATTGCTATCAAAAAGGTCTTTACCAGTTAGCGGAGAGAATTGATCCTAAAACAGCTCAATTATTAGGAGAGGACGCGATTATCTTCAAAGGAACCAACAAGAAAGGTAAGGCCTTTAAAGGAAAAATCGACTTAATTGTTGCTCTTAATATTGATTTACGCTCTGAAGAGCGAGAAAAATTTATTTCTTTTGTTAACTCAACACCTACTTATGATGGAGGGTTTCATCATGATAGGATCAAAAGACTTTTTATCAATATTATCAAAGATAAATTAGAGCGTGTTTGTAAAAAGGAAAAAGTGTCTCTCGTTGATAACGATGTTTTGGGCGGAGTGAATTTCACTATTGGCGTGATAATGCCAAACCCAAGATTTGAGTCTCAAACGAAAAGAAAACTTGTCCGTGATATCGATCTTGAAAAAGGGATTGAAAGTTTTATGGAAAAGCATATGAAGAAATTTTTGCGTAATAATGAGGAGTATTTAAATCTCATTATTGATAGAGCAAAATCTCGTATTCGCTTTTCTGCTCTGAAAGATGCTCATAAAAAGGGACGTAAGCAAAAAAGAGAAAGAGTTGAAAAGCTACTTGATGCCAATGAAAGACGCGATCGAAGTGATTGCACTCTCTTTATTTGTGAAGGAGACTCTGCTATCGGAGGACTTCGTTCTGCTCGTGATAAACTGACTCAAGGTGGGATTGCACTTAAAGGTAAGCCCATGAATGTTTCCCAGTCTACGATTAAAGATGTTTTAGAAAACCAAGAGTTTTCAGATATTATGTCATCTATCGGACTTGTTATAGGGCAGCCTGCGACTTTAGAATCGCTTCGCTATACTAAAATCGTTTTTCTTTCAGACTCTGATGTGGATGGTGGGCATATAAATACGCTGCTTACGAATTTCTTTTTTACCTTTTGGCCGGAACTTTTCGAAATGGGAGTCATTCAATTTGCTAAAGCTCCACTTTTTGAAGTGATAACTCCAAAAGGAACGATTTATTGCGAAACTCCAAGTGATTTAGAGCGTTTAAAAAAGAAATCAGGTGTCGTTATAAAAGAAATTCAAAGAAACAAAGGTTTGGGTGAAATGTCACCTGAAGCTTTTAAATATGTTTTATCGCGCAGAGATTATACCAAAATTACGACGAAGCATTTGCTGGAATCTAAGAAGATGCTGGAGGTTTGTTTTGGTAAAGATACTCAACTACGCAAAGACCTTCTTATTGATGAGCAGTATAGTGATCACAAGAAAGTAGCAAAAGGTAGGAACCAGCGAGAGAAAGAGCTTGAAAAAAGAGTTCAGGCCAAGCTTGCAAATTTGCAATCAATGAAAGAGTCTCTTGATGGACGGGGGGCTGTGAGAAAATCTGCTAAGACTGCTGCTGATAAAAAAATAGCTTCTGCTCGAAAAAAAGCGGCGAAGAAGAAAGTTGCGAAGAAAAAAGTTGTAAAAAAGAAGACATCAAAAAAAACAGGTAAAAAGAGAAGATAATGAAAGAAGTATTCTACCATTCGCTTGATTCCGTTCCTCTAGAAGATATTGTTAAGGAAGAATATCGAATTTATCAAATCTATACATTAATGGATAGAGCGATACCTTATCTGCAAGATGGATTAAAGCCGAGTCAAAGGCGTATTCTTTATACCTTGTGGAAAAATCAAAGTAAGGGGTTAGTTAAGGTTAGTTCTCTTACAGGTTTAGTTTTGACTTTGCACCCTCATGGCCCAGCCTCTGTCGAGTCTTCAGTTGTTAACCTTGCCCAGGATTATACTTTTAGTAATAATTATCCCTTAATTGATAAGAAGGGATATTTTGGTGAGAGGATGGAGACGACTCCAGCTGCTGGAAGATATATTGAATGTAAGCTTGGTAAAATAGCTGAAGTTATTCTTTTTGATGATATGAACCAAGTTGAAATGGTTCCCAATTATGATGAGAAGGTAATGGAGCCAGTGCACTTGTTGCCAAAACTTCCGACTATGCTTTTAAATGGTGCTGAAGGTATTGGGACAGGTTTCTCATCAGTTATTCCAAGCTTTCATCACACTGATATTATTAAGTCTATGATCAGCTGTGTCGAGACAGGGAAATCAAAGAGAATTAAGCCCTGGGTTCGATATTACGATAATTCACTAACTGAAGTTGAGAGCAATAAGGTTATTTTTAATGGCAGCTTTGTTGAGGATGGTGTTCGTTATGTTATCAATGAATTACCACGTGGTTATGATGCTAAGAAGATTTATCGGTATTTAAATAAACTGATAGATAAAGATATTATTAAAGATTATATTGATTCCTCTGTTGATAATCATATTCAGATTGAGCTTATTTTCAAAAAAGGGCAAAAGCCAGATAGGGAGACTTTTGAAAAGCAATTATCCTTAAAGGCTTCACTTACTCCAAACTATACTCTCATCTCTGATCGTGGTGTCATTATCCTTAATCGCCCTGAAGAAATCATAGAACTTTTTACTCAACAAAGACTTGATGTCGTAAAGAAAAGATATGAACTTTTAGTAAAAGACTACACAGAAAGAATTCATAAAAATAATGAGATCATTCGTTTTATTAAAGAAAAACATTACGCTCAAGCTGAAAAGAAAGAAAATAGAAAGGCCTTCGTTGATTACTTAAAATCAAAAAAGTTTACTTATTCTGAGTATCTCGTTGATATGGCCATTTATAGAATGACCAAAGAAGAAGTAGGTAAGAGACAATTACTTATTAAAGAAGAAACTAAATTATTAGCTGATTATATAAAAGTGGCCAAGTCTCCATCTCTAATTAAGAAGAAGCTAGTTGAAGAGCTGAATGATGTTGATAAGAAGCTTACTGATATAATGAAAACGAAAGAAAAAGAAAAAGAAGACACTTTCAAGAAAACTCAAGGTAAGTTAATTAAAAAGAAAAAAGCTACGCGCTAGTTAATGACGATATGTCATGTGTCCATTTTCAAAGTGGATGCATGACCCATCCGGATAGAGTTCTGTTTGAATAACTATAGGCTCAATTGGCCCAACATCTTCAGGTAATTCATGCTGAGGCGGAAGTACACTATGTCCGGAATCTCGTGCTAGTAATGCAGCTGCTGCTCCACCAAGTGAGTATAAGTCAGCAATCATATCCGAATCATGGGAATAGGGGGAACGGTAAATCGTGGACTTCGTGACGGATGGATACATAACGGTATCAACAAAGGGATCGTTTTCATGTTGAAGTCCCAAAAAATGCCCTAATTCATGGATGATAACTGTTTGTAGATCATAGGTGCCAGGATCAAAAGTTGCCGAAAAATTATATGTGACATCATTAAGTAGAATATCCGCGTGGAAAATTTCAACATGCTCGTTAGCAGTCCCTAGATATTTGCGATAACCAAAAACTTGTGTGATAGCGAGAGCGCTTCCTGGTAATTCTCCAGGCCACACTTGTGCCTTATAGATTCCCATCTCATTATCAAGATAAGCACTTAGTGATGAGTGATATGATAAATCAGTATTTTCAGTTGTATCAAAAAAAGTGAGACTATTTGAAATAGAATCAGACCAGCTAATTCCAGCGTCAGTTAAATTATCTTTTTCAAAGACCGTAAAATCATTTGCTAGCTTGAGCTTTACGGGAAACGAATTTACATTCCACCTGGATGGTGAACCTGGATTAATTGGTGCCGATGTGGTTTTTTGCTCCGGAACACATGAGACAAGTAAAAATATAATGGCAATGAGAGCTCTCATTAAACATCCCCTTGACTATTTATCGGCAAAAAATTCCAAGGAAATGAGGTGATTTTAGATTATATGAACTGAGTATCAAAGTTGTTTTGTCGGACGTTGTTCGTCATTTTAACTATTTACAAAAAATTGGTTAACTTCGTAACTGCTCAATAAAAGTTTTGATGGCCTTAACATCTAAGCTTTATCTCACATAAGATATGGACGATAACAACATGACAAAGGTTTATATGAAGTTAATAGTTTTTAATCTTATTTTGACTCTTTCGTTTGGAATGGCCCAAGTTGAAAACTCTACTAAGTCAGTTGCAAATTACTTTGCTCAAGAGCAAGCACAAGCTGAATTAAAGCAGGCGCAAGCTGCTGAACTTGTACGCGAAGGACTTAGCGAATATCACTTGACTCTAGAAGATATTAAGGCGATTGATGATCAAAAGAATGTCAAAATTATTCCAAAAGAAACTCTTCTAAAGTCAAATTTAGAAAAAGATCACAATAAAAAAACAGATAGAATTAAAGTTCAAATTGAAGACATTGATAATAAATTAGGTGATAGAGCAAAAGGAAATCTTTATGTTGCTGCTAGCGATATGCTTCATGATAGTTTTCCTGTTATCGCTCCTCAGTTGCTAGGCGCAGGTGATGTTTTTGAAGCGGCCCTTAATTCATTAAAGGTGAGTTCAACTTGTACTGCCACTTTGGAGCAAAGAAAAGGGCCCGTTTTTACTTCTAAAACAATTACTCGTGAAGAGCATAGTATTTCAGCTATTGAAGAAAAATGCCAGATTGAGCTTACTGAAACTGAGACAAAAGAGAAATATGAAGGACTTGCTGGAAAAAGCTATAGTGAAGCCGACCTTGGTCGTGATGCGATTACAATAAGTATTGCTGATACAATAGGGGCCTATAATAGGTTTTCAAATGTAGATAGAAGAACAATTAAATGTCTTGATAAGTTGAATGAATCTTATGCTACGTCTAGAGTGAGTACTGAAAGAGGAATAGTGATAATACTTAAAAAAGAATTGCATACAACTAAGGCACTAAAAGATAAAGCTGTTGAAGTACTAGTCATCTCTCCAAGAGAAGGTGATGATAGCATGAGACTTATAAGAACCAATGAACTTGCCTTGGATAGTAAAGATGCAAGTGAGTGGTTTGAGTAATTAAGTTACCTAGCGTTTGTTAGTTTTATTCTTAGATATATCTTGAGTTTTTGAACCTCGGTCACGAGGTTCTTTCCCATGAACTCGTCTGTATTCGGAAATTATCCTTTCCTGTGCCTGTTGCAAATTGTAATTATTTGAGTTCTCAATTTTTTCTCCTACGTTGGCAATATCACTCTCTTTCCAGCAATAGGCATAAGCTTCATATTTCTTACCAGATTCACCTAAAAGGACAGAGGTTGTGTATTGATTGAACTCAACATATTGGTTGGTTTCGTTACCAGAGTAGGCGAAGTTGCCATTGGAATTAATTTTATAAAGAACTTCAACTCTATTTTTGCTTGGGTTATATTTGGCCAAAACATATCTTCTTGCTGCCTTTTCCCAAAGGTCATCATAGTCTGAATGAAGACTTCCTTTATGATTGTATGAACTTTCAAGCTCGTAGTTATTTTCTTTATTAAGTATGACTTGGATAAAAGGGTCTATTAGATTATGATTTTTCTCATTCTTTTTCCAAGTTGGGTCATTTTCATTGAAAGTTAGTTGGAATTCAAAATCACAATAAATAATCTCGTCATAAGCGTGGGCAGAAGAACAAAGAAAAACTGTGATAAGAAGTTGTTTTACCATAAAGGCTTATCGGAGAATGGGATTAAACGCTTGAGTCTTTTAGTTGTAAATGAGGTTCTAGACCTTAAATTCAATGAGTTAGGCCGTTTTCTTCAAAATTGGTTAACTTCTAAACACCGGGGATAAAGCTTTCAAGACCTCTATAACCTGATGAGGGAACTCGATATAATGAACACAATTTGAATAATCATTTTAGGAGTTTTTATTATGAAATTAGCGTTAATAGGTTTGGTCATTTTATCTCAGGCCTTCGCCCAAGAAGCTCGAAATATCCCAAGCTCAAGTGATATGGCCGCCAATGTGGGAAACCTCTCATTGAATTTGGCACAAATTGCGATTATTGAGAAATGGGAAAAATCAAATGATTTTGAAAGTGATCTTAAGAAGATAAATAAAGGTAAAACTTTCCAACATTTTTATGGATTTCCTGATACTACAAATGAACAAGTTGAATTTGAAGGTGCATCAGTGCAAGTCGGAATGTCTGTTGGAATTGAATACACTCATATTAGAATGAAAAAACTTGCTCTTCAGGCAGGGGATACGACTTATATAAAAGACATTGTGAAGTATGAAGGAAATACAAAAATTACAGAAAAAGAGATAAATAGCAGAAGCGTGAGCAGTCCGAATGAAATGACACTAGATAGAGTTGGCGATTGTGATTACTCTTTCAGTATTCGCGGAGATCATATTGAGAATCTCTCAATTCGAATAGGAGATACTGTTGTGGACGCTGGCGGGCATATTCAAAAATGTGTTGATATTGTGAAAAATAAAGTCGAAGCAACACTCATTGAATTGAGTAAATTCAGAAAAGTGAAAATAAAGAAAAAAGAAGAAATATTAAAAGAAGAAATACAGGAAGTGACTGAAGACTTAGAGTATTTTGAAGACTTAAACCTCAACACAGAAGAGGTAGAAGAGTTAAAAGGTAGAAAGGCAAAGAAGAAAACAGAAGTGAGTAACTCAAGAAGAGGGACGGGTTCTTTTAGTCACTATGAGAGTTCATCCAGTTCGAGTTCAAGTACTGGTTCAATTTTTGGTAGAAATAGGTAAAAGAGTTAGCATTTATTAGCACGCTTGAATATTTGATAATAGTGGTAATCCTGAACAATTGGGTTTTGTGTTGTCCACATGATAACAGGCGTGCACATTAAGCTATTAGTACTGCAATCTTTTTTGTAGTGATTATGAAACATAGAAAAATATTTTCCAGATAAAGTCCCCCAAGTGCGACTGTATTCATCTTCTAATCCCAACATATGACCGATTTCATGGGCCATTGTTCTATCTATTAATCTTCTACTATTGCGATCGCGAATTTGTCGCATGAATGTATTCCATTTGTAGTTATAAAGAATACCCTTGTTTTTATCAACAAGCCCAACTTTAAAGTGCGCTTGAGATCTTTTATTAACTTGGACAAAGTGAAATTTGATATCTTGATTAGGGGAAAATTCACTCCAAAACTCAGATGATTTTTGCAAATAAAAATCCATCATGTCAGAATAAGTCTGAATATTTTTATAGTACCCATGGGTCTCTTCTGGAGTATGTTTCATGGCCATTTTTTGTTTGAGAATATCTCTATCTTTAAAGTAAATTCTCACTTCTATAACGGACTGGTTTCCTTCTGTATAAATATCATAACGAAAGGGAAGTTTGATAGGGGAGAGAATACCTCCATAGCTTTTAAGGCCTCTGACTTGATAGCGACCATTCTTATACTTACAACGGGTCATAAAATCAGTTTCTTTATTCTTCTTAAGATGCTTACAACTTAAATACTCATCGTGGGCAGCAGAGGATCTTTTTGATAAGGCCAAAACTTTTTTGCGAGAGAGTTTTTTTATATCTTTGCAGTAGGAGTATTTTTGGGTGAGAGATTGTGTTGCTTGCTTGAAGTTTTGGAGTATTCCAAAACTTGCAGTGGATAATAAAACGACTACTAGAGCTACCTTCATATTTCTTCCTTGAAATGGTTCTTTTCTCTATTCTAACTTGGAGTGGGGCCTTAGGTGGCCAACACTTTTAAACAAGAGCGATGTCCTCGGGTTAGTGTCTAAGTTTTAGACACTAGCTAGTTTTTACACAAATTTCGTAAGTATTTACTTTAAAAACAATGAGTTAGCGGCAGTGCTTTTGGCACAAATCTTGGAATAATAAACTCATATTATTGGAGGACAAGATGAAGACTTTATTATTAATTCTTACATTTATACTAGGCACTAGCTTTGCTGGAGAAATTGTAAAAATCAGAGGTAATAAACTTGTCTTTAGAATGGATAAGCATGAGAGAACACCTAAGTTAGGGGATGTCTATATTATTGAAAGAGATGGAATCGAAATTGGCAGGGTTAAATATCTAAAGAGTAAGGCCCACCTTGGAGCAGGAAGAGTGATTTCAGGAGTCGCAAAAAAAGGCGACATGGCCATTCAAAAAAAGACTGAGGACCTGGCGATTATTTCTGATGCCGATGAAGATCTAATGGCACTGAAAGGTGAGATTATTGAAGACGAGACCTCATTTGAAGTAGCAGCTCCAATGAGAAGCTCTGAACAAGAGACTTCAATGTTTAAAAGAGAACAAGTAAGTGAAAACAATATGGCCATTGCTCTTATTGGTGGAGCAACATCAACTAACAAAATAACTCACGAATTCGATGGCATTGAAGTATTTGATTTCAAAGAAACGAAAAATAATGCACTTGGAGCGACATTTTCATACAAATTAAATCGAGATCTTATTTTCAATGCAGAATATATCGGAGGAACTGGTACTGCTCAGATTTGTATTGCAGATGAAATCATTGAGCGAACAGCTGGAACTGCTGATGCGGTAATCGCAGATTGTAATCAAATGGATACCAAAATGAGTAATATCAATTTTGGAGTGGATTATTTTCTCACCAGAAATTTATATTTAGGCCTAAATGTTGGTGTTTTAAATTTAACTTACAAAGACAGAGACCCCAATGGTGGAAGCATTGAAATGTCAGGAGGGAGTGCCAGTGCAAAACTAGGACTTCATTTTGATATATCACAAAATATTTTCTTCCAATTTGAAGGACGTTACCAAACAACAAATTTTAATTCTGTTGATTATGCAGGTGGAGCGAATTCAAATTCTTATAATGAATTAAAGCCAAAAGTAAAAGATAGTGTTCAGACAGCATCAGCGTTGGCCTCATTAGGTGTGGCCTTCTAAAAATATTAAACAATAAAAGGAAACAAAACAAAGGCCCCTAAATGGGGCCTTTTTATTTATGCATTGGCTTTTGCGTGATCTTTGAGAAATTGATCCAGGCCTTTATCTGTTAAAGGATGGTGATAGAGGGCCTTAAGTATATTAAAAGGGATTGTGGCCACATCTGCTCCGGCCAAGGCAGAAGTTTTAACATGGTCAGTGTGACGAATAGAAGCGGCTAATATTTTAGTAGTGAAACCAAAATTATCATAGATTTCACGAATCTCTTCAATCAAGAGCATTCCATTTTGTCCGATATCATCAAGCCTTCCAATGAAAGGAGAGATATAAGTGGCCCCATTTTTTGCTGCAAGTAATGCCTGGTTAGCCGAAAAACATAAAGTGACGTTAGTCTTAATATCATTATCGCTAAACCACTTACACGCCTTAAGCCCTTCAATGGTTAGAGGAAGTTTGATGACAATATTAGGGTTGATATCAGCGAGTGCTTTCCCCTCGTTAATCATACCATCATAGTCAGTTGCAATGACTTCAGCTGAAATTGGCCTATTAACAATAGAAGCGATTTCTTTGATGACATCCACCTGCGAGCGTCCGCTTTTGGCAATCAAGCTTGGATTTGTGGTGACCCCATCAATAATTCCCCAGCTATAAGTTTCTTTAATCTCTTGTACTTCTGCAGTATCAATAAAAAATTCCATAGAATCTCCTGTTTTTATCTTTAAAATCTAGGCTATAATAGGGGTTATGAAGACAGTTGGCCACATGATGTTGCTCCTCTTTACCCTGCAGTGCGCATTCGGAACTGCTCTTTCTCCCGACTTTCCGGCCGAAGGCATTGTCTCTAAAGACTATCGTGGTTTCATTGATCCTAAAATTGATTACACCCATTTTTCTGGCAGAGTCAGTGACAAAGATGAGACTGGACGTGTTTTAAAAATCAAAGTTGAAAACAATAATACTAAATTTTTTAAAAATGGTGATTATCTAGAGTTTCATCTTGCTAATGAATCAAGTGATGACTTATGTGTCGGCTATGTAAGGACCACTGAAGACTTTTATTTTACTATGTATGTGCAAGATTTTAGCTCTTGCTTCAAAAAAGAAAATAATTACTTTAGACGAGGAACAATCCTGAGGTTTAAATCAGATATTTTGGCCCAGAGAGTATTTGAAGGTAGTAAAATGCGAGAGATGCTGCTGATTAAAAAAGATGATTTTCTTAAGCAGCTAAACGATATTAATCATTTTTTTTGGTCTTTTGATCAAGAAAAAATTAAAGTGACTGCGCAATATGACCAGCAATTGAATGAATTACGAGAATTAAAACGCAAAGCAATAGGTCGATTACTAGATAAGAAAAAAGAGTATATGGACACCCAGGTCCTACTTATGTCTCAGCTTAATAAATTAGATGAAGAAATTCATTTTTATCGTGTTGAAAGACAAGAGAAGTTCATAGATAGGTGGAATGGTGACCATGATACCGGTCTTCCCTTTGGACAACGACCTATGGCTATGAAACAGAAGTAAAAAGTCTTGTAAAACACGGTCAAAATTTATAGTATTTGCCATGTTTAAAGATGTTCAAACACTCAAAATTCAAGTTGCCTCACATCCTTTATTTAAAGAACTTAGGACACAACCTGCATTGCAAATTTTTATGCAGTATCACGTCTTTGCGGTATGGGATTTTATGTGTCTATTAAAGTCTTTGCAGCGAAAACTTACTTGCATAGAGATCCCTTGGAAACCATCTAAGTATTCTTCAAAAACAGTTCGTTTTATTAATGAAATAGTCGTGGCAGAAGAAAGTGATATCACTCTAGATAAATCGGAGTCATCACATTTTGAAATGTATCTTGAGGCCATGGATGAAGTAGGTGCCAATACGGCTTTGATTAAAAGTTTCCTGAAAGATTTTAATCTAGAAAGTTTACCACCTGCTATTGCAGACTTCGTAAGTTTCAATTTAAATATCGCCCGCAATGGAGGAGATGAGGAAGTGGCCAGCGCTTTTCTTTATGGAAGAGAAGATCTTATTCCTTTAATGTTCAATTCAATCATTAGACATTTTGATGATAGTTTTATCCGTTCTTATCCAAGGCTAATCTATTATCTTGAAAGACATATTGAATTAGATGGAGATACTCATGGGCCAATGGCCCAGTTCGCTTTGGAAGAAGTCATTAATAATGATAAATACAGAAGTGAAATAGTCAGGCAAGTGGCCCTTAGTTCCCTCTCTAGTCGTGAAAAGCTTTGGGATGCTTGCTTATCAGAAATCGAGAGATCTAAATCCTTAAATCAGCTAACATTTGACTCTTTTTCTTGCTAATACCTGAGCAAATCTTTACTCTATGTTAGATCTATTAATTTGGTTCAGGGAGGATACCATGAGAGTTTACTTACTCTTAAGCGTGCTACTTTTTTCAGCTAGTACGTTTTCACAGTCTTTAGAGGCATTTCATAAACGATTCAAGCAAGTTCGCGATGATAATGGCAAACTGATTGCAATCAAAGATAAGCACTTAATGACTCAGTTTCTTATTAGTCCGTTCATTAAAAAAATTATCGAAGACATCAAGGAAGAGAGAAGAAGGTTACTAGACTCAATGACAATCAATGGTGTTGAGGCCGGTGAACTAAGGGAAGAGGAAATTGAGCTTTTTGTTCAAGGCCTTCCATTAGATGAAGAGGCGGCTGGTTTTATGAGTGGAAATCCAGGTACTGACATGGCAGAAGTAAGAGAGGCCATCTCTAATGCTATTAAGAACTTGAAAAATGTTAATATTGATTCAGTTTTTAATAATTTATCTAAAACTGATTTTGTAAAAGTATTTCAGTCCAAAATGCAAAAAGCTCTTTTCCATTTAAGTCTTAATACGGTCGCTGCTACTGAAGAACCTCGTTATTTTTATCGTAAAAATGCAGCACATGAAGCTATCAGCTTTGGACTAAAATTTGCAAAAGATAGACTAAGTTCAATCCCTCTTTTGAACTTCGCCTCATATATGGTTATTCGGGTAGGGCAACTCCTGCATGAGCAAAGAAACTTCTCTCAACATATGCTTATGTACTATGTTGATAATTTTTCTGAAAAAGATTTAGGCCTTACGAAAGAAGAAGTAGATAAGGTTATGTCTTCAGTATTTGAATCTCGAATCTCTTGGACTGGCTATAATGAGTCTAATTATGCAGTAGAGAATTGGATGAGTTATGGTTGGGATAATTTTTATAAAATCGTGAGAAAGGCTAACAGAACTATGAAAGATAATGAATTTCGTTATCTTGGGCCAATGACAAAAGTCGGCTTTAATTTTGCCCAGGTAAAAGATGAAGAAGATGACAAAATCATTAACCTCTTATCAACTGCTCATATGTTTACTTCTCGCCCAGCTAGTGCCTTTTATATTAATAAGCCGTATAAAATATTGATTGAAAGAAGACTGCTTAATTTGGCAGAAGTGGGAATTAATTTTTTACCTATCCCTGGTTGGGTGAAAAACTTGACGGAATCAGTACTGAGCTCTTTTTACAAGGCCCAGGCCAAAGTTGAAGGCTCTCTCGCAGCTCACTTTGAAGCTCAAAAGAATTATAAAAATGCTCGGATAATTTATCAACAGAGCATGAATCCTTTTATACTCCTCCCTTAAATATAAGGCCCCTTCATTGCGAGGGGCCTTTTTTTTAAATTTTTAAACTCACTTATCCGATTAGACTCATGCATGGATTCGACAGTATTGAGTTTTCTTTTAATTTTTA
>CAYGUN010000041.1:11892-13662 GCA_964353025.1 uncultured Bacteriovoracaceae bacterium | reverse complement strand
AATACTAAATTTATACCGCTAGATAAAATCAGAAATGCAGGGCTAAATGTTAAATATGATGAAGCTGGAACTTCGTTTCATCTCATCACAAAACTGATAGAAAGATCGGCGAAGGCACTCTCCTTAAGAAGAACCAGTGAAATTATGTGGAAAAATGAAGCAGTCAACCCCAATAATTTTTCGGCCTACCTCAATTTCAGAAACTCTCAAAAATTTAATAAAAACCATACTGATGAGAATCTTCAAACTCAATTTGATGGGGCGATTAATATTTTTGACGTTGTTTTAGAAGGCCGTTTTCGCTACGACGGTAATCAAGAGGACAAGTGGATCCGAGAAGACGTCACCTTAATAAAAGATGATGAGACAAATGCCACTCGCTATAGCCTAGGAGATCTCAACTATACCACTGTTGGCTTTCAAAGCTTTCGCGGATTAGGGGGAATCTCAGTCAGTAAAAACTTCACCCTAAGACCCTATGAAATCATTACTCCGCTAAACTCAAGAGAGTTTATTTTGAAAAGAAGATCAAGGGTTAAGATTTTTGTTAATAACCAATTAGTTGAAATTTTAAATTTGGCCTCAGGGCGCTACAACCTAAGAGATTTTCCTATTAACAACGGGATCAATGAAGTCTATCTTGAAATAAGGCAAGACAACGGAGAAGTTGATAGAGTTTATTTTGACTACACTCTGCAAGAGGATTTACTCAAAGAGGGCCTGCATAATTTTTCCTATACCCTAGGAACCCCCTATACCGATCTTAATGGCCAGAGAAAATATAATCAAAATGATGAAGACCTAACGGCGAGTTTTTTTCACCGCTATGGTATTAGTGACAAAGCAACAGCAGGTATTTATGCTGAATTTGATAAACTCCAATCCGTTGCAGGGCCTGAGTTTATTTACGCCACTGAATTTGGAAGTTTTAAATTAACAGCAGGCCTTTCGGATACCAATGCAATGGATACGGGCCATTCCTATCTTGTTAAATATGACCTCTATGATTATGAGGGCCCCAGTGACTCCGAAAGAAGGTTTCAGTTCAGCTATCAGTATGTCAGTGAAACCTTTGCCTTGCTGGATAATTTAAGCACCATTAACACTGTCTCTGATATTTTCTCCGTTGGATACCGTCAGCAAATCACTGATCTTTTTGCCTTTAATATTGGAGCTGATTACAGTATCGCTACAACGGGTACCAACGCTTATGGTTCTTCCTTTGCTATTTTTAGAAACTGGAATAGGTATTTAAGCAGCTCCATTAATATTCAACGTAAAAAAAATACCACAGGCCTTTGGGAAGATTCTGTCCTGGCCTTTCTTAATATTAACTTTTCTGATGGTAAACACTACGCCAATATTATTCACAACTCGACCTCCGAACAATACAAGGCCAACTTAAGAGGAAATTATAGACATAATGGGTCCTCCGTTTATACCGACTATGGAATTGAAAAATCTCGTGACTATAAACGAGTGGACGCCAGAGGTGAATACCGCCACAGAAGATTTGATTTGACTCTCAACTCATCGGGTGAAAAAAACGAAAGTCCTAATAGCGTAAGTGAAGATTACGAAACAACATTGGGTCTTGCAGGGGCCATTGTTTTCGCCGGTGGTAAATTTGCCCTATCCAGACCAATTGAAAATAGCTTTGCCCTTTTTGATACCGATGAGACTTTGGAGAATCAAAGAATTACTTTTAATACGTCTGGCGCTCAGGCATCGGCCAGAATTGATAGTCTTGGCCCGGCCGTTATTGGAAAT
>CAYGUN010000041.1:8382-11792 GCA_964353025.1 uncultured Bacteriovoracaceae bacterium | reverse complement strand
GGGGAATTTTTCATCGAAGGTGCCCATATTGGAGAGAATAAGCTAATATTAAGAGACTATAAACACCGCCCTATTCAAATACCGGTAGATAAAGGGCAGCAAGGCATTATAGAGGTTGGAATAATTTATGTTAAAAAGTAGTTTATTCTTTATTTTCTTTTCACTCTCCTCTTACCAAACCATTGCGGCTTGTAATTTTACTATCAACAATATTAACAATGTCTCTTTTACTTATTCAGGATCCACCCAAACCATAACAGGCACTGTTCAAATAAAAAGAAGTCAAACCAATAATGGTTGTCGAAAATTTACCGTGACAGTGACGAGAGGAAACTCAATTGACTATAACAGAATTATGTTAAAGTCACCGGGACAAACATACAGTTATAACCTATTTACTAATACAAACCTAAACCGTGTGCTTAAAGACTTTCCTGGCGCTAATAATAATGAAACCATTCGAGATGAATTTCCTAAACATTCTTCTAGTATCTATACCAATGTAAATTTTTACGCTCATAGAGTAGCGCCCCCATCAGGAACACTTAGACCGGGTGGTTTTTATCTTGACCAGGTCACAGCCAAAGTTTTCAAACGAAACAATAACTCAATACATGACACTCGAAACTTTACCTGTTCAATGTATATTCCAAAAGAAGTTCAAATATCACTTGTGGCCACAGGAGGATCTTTTAATCCTAATGATACTTCCGAGAATCTTGATTTTGGGGAACTCCAAACTGGTGAATCCCAGGGCTTTGATCTTATTAGTGTTTCCAACGCTGGTTACTCCATTAGTTTTTCCTCACAAAATAATGGCAAGCTTAAAAGAAGTGGTGGGACTCAAACCATTGACTATAATTTGAAAGTTAATGGAATTACTAAAAATCTTTCATCTAGCAGCACCTCCCCTGTTGTTGTGGCCACAGGTTCAGGCGTCACTACCACCAGCGGTGATCCCAAAAATATTTTAGTTACCATAGGCAATGTTTCTAATAAAGTTGCTGGAACTTACAACGACTATATCACTATTACCGCGACTACTACCGAGTAGTCGGCACGCTGCCTCTTTGCAGGCTAAGGCCCTCTACTTAAAGTCCCTACATTAAGAGAATGAGGGAGTTTTATGAAGTTTATCATTGCGATTGCATTGCTATCCACTACATTTACAACTTACGCATCAGATTGCTTAGATGCACACAGAGAGTCATCCTATATAAGTCAGTGTGAGCAAGTCTACTTAAAGATAAAAACCGATTTTTGAATGATTTTATTCATGAGTACAATCCTCATGCCAGAATGATTTATAAAAAACTCCAAACGAAACACAAAAAAGTTTACGACAAAGCTTCTAAAAAATCAGGTCTCAGTTATATTCAGTTTGAACAAAAGCTTTATGCTGGAATTGAATCAGGTGAATTTTGTAATGCTAAAGGGAAACCATTTAGTTTTAATAAGATGATTTGTTTATTAAAAACTCAATAAACATCATAACAAGTCGATTTACCAATCACTTGATGAATAGGTCTCTTTAACAAGGGATCTGCTTTTTTTGATCGTTTAATAACAAGTCTTTTACCTCGCTGACTAATGTTTAAAGCAAAATCTTTCGCATCTTGATCCACTCCCACAGTTTGTCTTAAAAACATCATCTGTTTTTTGGGAGCGCTCTTTTCGTTTTTCTGCTCATACATTGGGTCAAAATAATAAACATCAACATCTACCTTAATACATTCCCCATAGTGAAAGCTTAAACCCACCGGGGCCACTTTTTTTACTTCCTGGTGAATCAATGCGGCCATTAAAGCATTTCTCTCATAGGCCACCACTTCAATGCCCATCGCAAGCATCAGAGCAGTATCACTGAGCATTCCAGCTGTAAGATCGCAGACTTTAAGCTTTGCTCCCCGCTTAAGCCCCAGGGCCCGGGCCAAGTTTTCTTTATAAATAGAACTTTTTTGGAAATAACGCTTATGGTAAGATAGCTCTTTTGCCAAATCTAATCCAAATGCTGAGAAATCAACTCCCACCAGCCCTACTTTCCAGGTTTCATCGATATGAAGAATCACATCTTGATAAAGTTCTAGATTCGGTTCAATCCAACCTGCTTCGAGGGGAAAAAGCTCTTGGAAAAGTTTAAAGTCAACTGGCCGGCCAGCACAAATAATTTGCATGAGCTATCATCTCTTTTTTCTGAAAGAATGTGTAGTGTCAAATAGAAGATTTACTCGTCAAAATTTGGTTATTTATGATAAATTCTACCCGTAATCACCACACTCACTCACAAAGGATGCAGTTATGCTTCAAAGACCGCCCTTCTCCTACAATCCTGATAAATTAAAACGCGAAAAAACCAGGCATTATATTAGTGCGAGTGATACTGAAATTAATGAACTGTTAAGTGAAACGGGATACAAGTCCTTAAGTGATATCTTCTCCTATCTTCCTCCTGAGATTATGCATAAAGAAAAGCTTGATATCGATGAAGAGCTTAGTTATGAAAAGCTGGCTGATCATTTATATGAACTCTCAGAAAAAAATAAAGTTAAAACGTCCTTCTTAGGTGATGGCCTGCAAGTTTATAAAACAGAAGAAATCCTCCCTGAGATATGCGCGATTCGAGGGCTTACAACGGCCTATACTCCATACCAACCGGAAAAATCTCAAGGAACACTTCAGTCTCATTGGATTTATCAATCCCTATTAAGTGAGATCACAGGCTTTGAGGCCATTAACTCCTCTCTTTATGAAAGATCCACTTGTTTATTTGAGGCCTTAAATTGTGCCTTAAGATTAGTTCGTGGTTCAAATAAAGCTTTAGTCGCCAGCAACCTCTACCCTCAAGATATTGAAGTTTTAAAAACACTTGCTATTGAAACTAGTATGGAACTTCTCTTTGCTCCTATTGATCCGCAAACAGGCAGGCTCGACATTGAAGAGGCAAAAAAGATTATTCAGAATAATGAAGGCATCGCCTCCTTTGCTTATCCTCAAGTGAATCACTTTGGTCTACTGGAAGATATGGACGCGCTTACTGATCTTTGTAGTGCTCTCAAAATCAAATCTATCGCAATTGTTGATCCCATGCTGCTGGCAAATAATGCTCTTAAAGCACCGGCCCAGTATGGAAGCCATGCTCAAGGTTGTGACATGATAGTTGGTGAGGCCCAGCATTTGGCCATTGGGGCAAACTTTGGTGGACCAGGGCTTGGATTATTTGGAATCCGCTTTAATGAAAAAGATAAACGCTCAATTCGTTCAACCGCTGGGCGCTATATTGGCAAGGCCCAGGATCTTTCAGGGCGCGATTGTTTGGCCATGATTTTATCAACTCGAGAGCAACATATCCGTCGAGAGAAGGCCACCAGTAATATTTGTTCGAATCAGGCCTTTGTCGCTAGTGCCGCGGG
>CAYGUN010000041.1:0-8282 GCA_964353025.1 uncultured Bacteriovoracaceae bacterium | reverse complement strand
GTGCTGATATTGAAAAACTGGTGAATTTTTTCGCTGCCAATTTTGAGGCAAAATCTCAATCCAATATCATTCCAGAGATTCCTGCGAATCTTAAAAGAAAAACTGAAATGAGTATTCCAAAAATTGAGAAGAAAACTCTGCTGGAGTATTACCAAAAACTTGGAACTCAAAACTTTTCACCTGATGATGGTATCTACCCACTTGGGTCTTGTACCATGAAGTATAATCCTTATATTAATGACTGGGCGGCCTCTCTTAACGGTTTTTCCAATCTTCACCCACAAGCGCCTTTAAAAGATGCCCAAGGTGCATTAGAACTGCTTTACCATACACAAGAGATTTTTAAAGAAATCACAGGACTCCCAGGTGTTACGACTCAACCCTTAGCAGGTGCTCAAGGTGAATTAGTTGGTATCAAAATGTTTCAGGCCTACCATCGAAATAATAATGAAAAACGCGATATCATTATTATTCCAAGAAGTGCCCATGGAACAAATCCTGCAACTGCGGCAGTGGCCGGTTACACCAATCTTAAAATTGTAGAAGCTGATGAATCTGGACGCATGGATATTGCAAATATTAAACAAATCATAGGCGATAACCAAGGTCGTATCGCTGGTATTATGGTAACAAACCCTAATACTGCGGGAATTTTTGAAACGAATTTTAAAGAAGTGGCCGATCTTATCCATGCTGATGGCGGTCTCGTTTATATGGATGGTGCCAATATGAATGCCATTGCCGGTTGGGTTGACCTGGATAAGCTTGGAGTCGATGCTGTTCACAATAATCTTCACAAAACGTGGACTATTCCTCATGGTGGTGGTGGACCAGGGGACGCGATTGTTGCAGTATCGAGCAAACTTATTGATTACTTACCAGGCGTTCAAATCGTTAAAAATGGTAACGACTTTACGATTGAAAAACCATCTAAGTCCATTGGTGAATTTCACCGTCATTGGGGGAATTTCGCTCACAAAGTACGTGCCTATACCTATTTAAAAGCGTTAGGTTGCGAAGGTGTAAAGAGAATGTCTGCCATGGCCGTTTTAAGTGCACAATACTTACTTAAAAAACTCACACCTCACTACCCGACTCTACCTAAACATTCGGAAGCGACTAAAAGAATGCACGAGTTTATTATTACCTTGTCTCCTGAAATATTCGCGAAGATAGAAAAGGCGGGAACTCCCAAGGCCAATGTTATTGGAAGAATTGGAAAGCTATTCTTAGACTTTGGCTTTCATGCTCCAACTGTAGCTTTCCCTGAGCAGTATGGACTTATGATTGAACCCACTGAGAGTTTTACCAAAAAAGAGCTAGATGATTTCGCTAACGTCGTTATTGAAATTAAAAATCTGATTGAATCAAACCCTGAGGTTCTGCTTTCTGCTCCACATTTCACACCAATTGATAGAGTGGATGAAGTTGCGGCCAATAAGGATATTGTTTTAAGTGAGAAAATTAGTAAAATCCTCCCTGAAATCTTACCTGACAGAGTTCAAGCCGGAATTTTAAGAGAGCTCAATTCAACTGAACTTAAAACTAAGATCGTTGAAGCTCATCAAGTTCAATAACTTAAATGGATTTAACAAGCCTCGCAATCTTATCTCTTGGCGGTCTTATGGCCTCCCTAATTTCTACCATTTCAGGTTCTGGTGGTGGCATTATTCTTTTTGCTATCCTCAATCTTTTTTATGCTCCTAAAGCGGCCATAGCGATCCACGCTCTGACTCAAATTGTAAGTAAAATAACTAGAATCTATGTTTTTAAGGGCCACGTAAAATGGAAGCTTTTTACTCCCTTTGCAATTGGAAGTCTTTTAGGAATTACTTTAGCTAGCTTTACTTTGTACCAACTACCTATTGAATATTTGCAAACTCTTATTGGATTTTTTTTAGTCATCTACTCTTTATTTAAAAAACACTTAAAAAAAATGCCTTTTATAAAATTGGCGAAGAATGACTTAAGCTTCCTACCCTTAGGATTTGTAGGAGGTTTTTTAAGCATGGGAATTGGTGCTGCAGGGCCTTTCATGACACCTTTCATGAAAGAAAATATGGAACAAAAAGAAGTGTTCATAGCAACTAAGGCCTTTTTAGGTCTGTGGGTTTCAGTTTGTAAAAGTGTTCTCTTTTTGGGTTTTCTCTCATTTCCAGTTGGTGATTTCAAAGTTGAAATTATTTTTCTATGTTTGTTTTTATTTATTGGAACTTTATTAGGTAAGAAGGTCCATACTTACATGAGTGAAAAAACATTTGATATAATTTTGCGTACTTGTCTTTTAATAGTTGGAGTAAAGCTTCTTTATAAGGCCATTCCCCTTCTTGTTTCATAACTGAAAATCTTTTTCATTTTATTTCAAAAAACAGATGAAATTAGGCATAAAAAAACCCTGCTATAAAAGCAGGGTTTAAACACTTGAGACTATCCCAGTCAGGAGGGATAACAAATTGATGATAGCAAAACTTACTATTTAATCAAGTGAATTTCTTCATGAACTCCTTTTTCCAAGCACTTAAGCTTGGTATCCATGGAAAGGAGAAAAAAATCATGGATGATAAAACACTTGAGACTATTAGCTTAACGCTAACTTTATTAGGTATTCTGGTAATGCTTTATAAGGTTTATCTAAGCTGGTAGTCAGGGGGGAGACGCAAGTCTCCCCTTCTTTATTTATTTCATAACTGAAATTCATTCTTATTTTATTTCAAAAAACAAACTCATTCAGGCATAAAAAAACCCTGCTATAAAAGCAGGGTTTAAACAACTAACGCTACCCTGTAACAAGAGGGAAACATAGAGATATTCTATCACTAGAAAAATATTTTAAGCAAGTGTTTATCACCTGAAACTCCAAATTCCAGGCACTTGTGCCTAATCCATGGAAAAGGAGTGGAAGTCATGGATGATAAACAACTAACGTTACTTAGCCTAGTGTTCTCATTAATCGGTATTTTAATAATGCTGATTAAAGTTTTCTTAGACTAAGTAACAGAGGGGAGACGCAAGTCTCCCCTTCTTATCCAAACAAGCTTTCTTTAATATCATCCATTTTTTTAGAAATCAGAAAATTCTTAATATAGTTTTTGTTCTCTGGCTTATACCAAAAGAAAAAATTTCGCTGCTTCTTCTTCTCATCTAAAGTGATAGCAGTTTTAACTGGCTTTAATGAATAAGGATGATAACCAGAATAATAAATTTCAGTGGCCACGGTCATTGGCGTGGGAGTGAAGTCTTGCACTTGCTCTAATTTATAACCCAGCTCTTTAGTCTTGGCCGCCAAACGGGCCATGTCCTCGGGGTTGCAGCCTGGGTGAGAGGAAATAAAATAAGGAATAATTTCTTGTCGTATCTTTTTATCTGCCGATACTTTTTCAAATTTCTCTTTAAATTTTTGAAAATAATGAAAGCTTGGTTTTCGCATAACTTCTAGTACATGATCTTCCGTGTGCTCTGGTGCCACCTTAAGTCTACCTGAAACATGCTCACTAATAAGTTGCTCTACATACTCATTATCTTTTTCTTTGTGAGTGGAGTTTTCATCAAACATTAAGTCATATCTTAAGCCTGAACTGACGTAGGCCTTCTTCACATCAGGGTGAGCATCAACCAGTTGATAAAGTTTTGTCATATGTTCTGGATTGGTATCAAGGTTAGTGCAAATCTTAGGATGCACGCATGATGGGGCCGCACACTTATCGCAAATGGCCTGGTCAATTCCTTTCATCTGATACATATTGGCCGAAGGCCCTCCCATATCAGAAATATAACCCTTGAAATCTTCCATCTTAGTCATGACATCCAACTCTTTCATGATGGATTTTTGCGAACGGCTGGCAATCATTTTTCCTTGGTGAGCAGAAATAGTACAAAATGAGCATCCACCAAAGCACCCTCGGTGAGTATTAAGTGAGAACTTAATCATCTCATAAGCTGAAATCTGTCCTCGTCCTTTATACTTAGGATGCGGAAGCCTGGTGTAGGGCAAGTCAAAACTGCCATCAATCTCCTTCTCAGTCATGGTTTGATAAGGAGGATTAATCACCAGTCTTTTGTCGCCCACTTCTTGAGTAAGGCGATTTGCGAACTGTTTATTAGATTCAATTTCAACGTAAGCAAAATTTCTGGCATAGGCCTTCTTATCTTCTAAACACTTTTCATGAGAAGTTAAAACTCTGGTTTTCCAATTTTTATTTTTAGGTAACTCTTCCCACGCCTCTTGTAAAAAGGCCGTCTGAGGAATAGTTTTCAGTGATTTGAAAGGAACTCCTCGCATAAGCAAATTCACAATCTCACGCATGGGCTGTTCTCCCATTCCATAAAGCAGAAGGTCGGCGCCTGAATCTGTTAAAATATTAGGCTTAAGTTTATCTTGCCAAAAATCATAATGAGTCACACGACGTAGACTGGCCTCAACTCCTCCGAGAATAACAGGAGTATCAGGATACAAATCTTTTAGAATTTTCGTATAAACAGTAGTGGCATAATCTGGACGGTGGTTAGTAGCTCCTCCAGGAGTATACGCGTCTGTTGATCGCAATCTTTTACCCGCAGTGTATTTATTCACCATGGAGTCCATATTGCCGGATGTAACGCCAAAAAAATATTTAGGAGCACCAAACTTTTTAAAGTCTCTTAGATCATCCTGCCAATTAGGTTGTGGAACAACTGCGACTTTAAGTCCCATAGATTCTAGGATTCGTCCCATAACGGCCGTTCCAAAAGAAGGATGATCCACATAAGCATCACCTGTAATCAGAACAACATCTAATTCTTCCCATCCACGCTTGCGCGCTTCTTTCATGGTGGTAGGTAACCAAGCTGTAATAGGAAGTTGTAAACTCATAATTAACGCTTATCTAAAGAAGTAAGAACGCAATCTCCACCCGAAAAAGAATAACGAGCATCATAAGTTAATTCAAAGTCTGAAACTTTATCAAATATAAATTGAATACTCCCACGATAGGTAGCTTCTGTTGGAGACGCAATATCTGCTTCCCTTGTTATATCTTTTAAAGCACCTTTAATAATGATTTCTGCATTCTTTGTCTTTGGATAAGGACTAGACTCGCGAGTAATCTCTGCTAAGGATTTTAATAATTCCTTAGCATCAGACTTACAGCGATCTTCATACCCAGCAAAACAAAACGCACTTAAAGTTAAAATAATTAAAACTAATTTCATATAACACCTCTAGCTTTGGATATAGGTCATGTAACATGCAATGACGAATACTAATACAACAATGTTTTTCATAGTAAATCCTCCATCGTGAGAAAAGCGCTCAGGCGGTTCAGCAAACTGCCATCTTCCCAACGAGATATTTATCTCGCGAAACACCTGAGCGCATGCTCTAACTCAACAATTTTGATGAGCTGAGTTTTATCACCAATTCGAATGCGCTGCAATATTTTTAAAACAATGGCCTAAACCCTTAGTAAATTATTGAAAATATTACCATTCCACCTTGTAAATAGTGCACTGCAGTCTACAATAGTGGCAGTTGCAGAGCAGAGCCTCTTTTAAATAATGGTGCTGATGATTTCGCCATGACTGTTGGTGATCTGACTCAAGTTTGACACCTGAGCTTATTAAGGGCCCGAATTTATTATAATTTTTAATTTTCTGTAGTGGCCAATTTTGCTAAGGCCCTCTCGTACCCTATTTGGTGTCAAACTTGAGACTAATTGCTCATGTGCTATACGTCTAGTGCCAAAAAGCACCTCTTATTACTTTAATATCAATAACTTAAAATCCTTCACTCTTTCCTAAAATTGGCACTCATGCTTGCACTCTAATTGGTCGAAAAGCTACAAGGGAGTAAACTTGAAACTTATTACTATGCTACTAACCACATTATTTCTCATCAGCTGTAATAACCAACAAGAAGATGGGACGATTCCTATATCTGATAATGCAGAGACGACAACAATAGATAATGAACTGACCGAGTTTGGCGATGGTGAAATTGAGGATTCTCAAGAACCAGAATCTGAATTTATTACGGAAGTTTGCGATATTTTTCAAGATAATACGAATGGTGTTGGTGAACTACTTGAAGGGATTTTTCGAGGTAAGGCAAATAAGTGTGACAGGCTTAATGAGAAGGTTTCTCATGCTCTATTTATGGCCCATAGTTTTGCAACAGATCTTACAACAAAGCTCGATGGGATTGAGCATACTGTTTGTCATGGTCTGACAAAAAGAGCTGTAAGAAAAGCCTATCAAATTATCAGACGAGAACAGAATGTACAGAGAAAACCTGAGATAGCAACAATTCTAGAACTAAGAAACCAATTAGAAAAAGAACGATTAAGTCGTATTTTAAGAAAGATGCATAAAAACGAGTGCTCTAAAAACCTCATCGTTTCTATAGTTGCGGTTCACCAAGATGCCACTAAACTTTTTGAGCCTGATGAGAATTTTATCCTCAACGGTTCATTTGAACTTTTCAAAAACCCGAGTGATGACATCAAAGGAACTTCTACATTAGAGGATAGTTGGACAATTGTTGAGTCGAGTAATATCCCAGGCTGGAGGGTTTCAGATGTCAGCAATGAGAATGAAAATAAGAAGTGCAATTATTTGGAAATCCAAAAAGCTGGAACTGTAACATCGGCACCTCATGGAAATCAGCTCATAGAGCTTGATGGACATTGCACGAACTCTCAAGGCCACAAGGTTTCAGGCGAAGCCCATGTAGAGATATCTCAACGTTTCCCGGTTAATGAAAAAGGTACCTATCGTCTTAGGCTTCTTGCGCAGAAAAGAGGTGGAAAATACGGAGATTTAGAAGTTTCAGTCTTCCAAAGAAAGAAAGATAAAGAGTTCACACACTATGAAATCCCTTCGGTATCTCAGTGGTATGAAGTTTGTCATGAAATCAATATTGAAGATATCAAAAGAAATATCACTGTTACTATAAAAGATAATAACAGTGATGGAAAAAATACTTATGGTCTTCTTGTTGATAGAGTAATTTTTGAGCAAGGGGCTTGTAAATAACGGGAGTGTCTCGGATTTTGTCTTTAGTTTGAACCCAAATATAAGGATGTTGTTATCCAAGACTGCTTTCTATTCGATATAGATAGCATCATAAAAAAGGGCCTTTCTTATTTCTTATTAAACGACTTAAGCCCATCAAGACATTTCGTGCTTAATTTACTTTTTGATTTCATAAGACAATCATTAATTTGCTTATTCTTAAGTTTGTCATCCAAGCAATATTTTACTCGGTCAGCAATACAAGGGTCTTTTTTCGCCAGTTGCTTCATTCTACCTTTTAAAGTCTGTTGGCATTTTTTATCAAGCTTTTTTTCATTTTTCTTAAGACATAAAAAACTCCGTCCTTGACCAAATTCTATTTTTTTACAAAATTGAGTTTTATCTTTAAAGCAAGCGCTCTTCTTTTGAATTTCTTCAAATTGTTTCTGAACTTTCTGCTGACATTTCTTATTGCCTTTATCTTTATTTTGAAACATACAAAGAAGAAGAGTTTTCTTCCTTCCTGCTTTCCAACAGTGCTGCTCTAATAAGTCATAGCAAGGATCTTTTTCCTGCATTTGCTTTTTCTTCTGCTCTACTTGTTTTTGACAAGCTTCGCTTAATTTTTCCTTATTATAAAAAAGATTAAAATGGCAAACATTAGCGTTACCGATACAATACGTTTTCACCTCATCATAGCAGGCATTACCTTTTCTCGCTTTGGCCACTTGAGCTTCCACATTTTCTTTGCATTCTTTGCCTAAGTTTTTAAGATTTGATTCTAAACAAAATCCAATGGCCTTGCCTTTCTTGTCTGAACAAAACTTATCAATATCCATAAAACAAGGGTTCACTTTGAGAGTTTCTTGGTAGTTTAACTGCGTCTCTTCCTTGCAAAGTGGCGCAAGATCTTCTTTACGCTTCATTAAACATTTAAAAATATTGGCATTGCTCGTTCCTTGTAAAGAGCAAAACTTTTTAATATCCGGCTCACAATTTGATCCAAATGCACTGATAGTGACAAAAAAGGCGATGCCCCATTTCATAAAATTCTCCTCAATATATTAGGAAAAATTCATATCATGAAATTTAAGCTCCTACTACTTGATGCTCATCCTCTAGCTGAAGTTGCTCTAGTGCAAGAAATCAAGCAGTTAACTAAGCTCTCACTTTTAAGTGAAAAAAACTCGTCATTTCAAGTACTTCGAGCTAAAACTAAGGCCATGAAAAAACGCTGCACTTTCGCCATCATATCCCACCCAGATGCGGGAAAAACCACTATGACAGAGAAGATC
>CAYGUN010000040.1:0-13751 GCA_964353025.1 uncultured Bacteriovoracaceae bacterium | reverse complement strand
TAATAGTTGAAATAATACCTTTTTTTAGTTTTTTTTCTTCAAGGGTCTTGTGAGGAAATTTTAAAAGGGCCTGGGCCATCATTTCAATGGCCAGAAGCTCGTGGTTGGCAAAGCTATGTAAGGCCATGGCCTTTTTCTCATCATGTTTGAGTGTTCCTACTTTTGGAAACTTATTCTTCTGATGAGAAAAACGCAGTTTTTCATTGCGGCCAGGTGAAGTGAGATTATAAGACTTCACTGCAAAGTCATCCAGCTCTAGAACTTGAGCACCTATTAATTTTTGCTCAATACTTTCACCTAATAACAGCTCATTTGCCCATTGGGATACATTCATGCAGGCAGAGTATAAACGATTGATTTCTTTGTAAAGCCAAGGCCAAAAGGCACCTTCAGTATCAACTTGGGGGATTAAGAAACAGCTCTAAATCTATATGTATTTTATTTAAAGGCTAAACAAAGCAATATAATTTCAGACACTTAGATGAATTTAAAGTGTCTAACTTTTTGAAAACGTCAACTATTTAGACACACCTATGTATGTTTGGCCTTTGCGCTGTAAATGGATCAAGAGTTGCAATATGATGTGTGAGTCTCAGCAGAGGAGACTTATCTCTCATAGGAGATATGTAGAGTTTTTTTTGAAGGAGCTGTATGAAATTTTTAATGCTGGTTATTTTTATCATGTGCACTATCAGCTTTACCCAAGCAGATGTACGAGACTATGAGCAAGCCTGTACACAACTGGCTTTTGATCTTATTTCAAAGAAGGTAGACCATATTCAAGAAAATAATATGCGCATTCATCACCTAAATAGACTTGATGAGTCCTTCGCAGAGCTTTCTCATAAAAAGCCAGAGAAACGAGAGAAAATGGATTTTATCAAAGAATCCCCTGTTTTTAATCACGAAACAGATATTATGACGGTTAATTACATGGCACGAATCATGAAATTAATTCAGGCTGAGAAAGCTATGGATAAAAAAGTGCAAATGAAATCAATTGCTATGACAAACTTAGCAACTGAGTATAAAAAGAGGATACCTAAATTCATGAATGATTGCGTTAACCTGGTTGTTAAAAACAATAGAAAATGCATCAATGCAAAAGATGAAAAAGAGAAATTAACGTATTGTTATGATTCTCGATTACTTGCAAATGAAAAGGTAAGAGAATTATCTCCTTTCTTCAAAGATATGGAAAAGAAAGGAATCATACTCTAAAACGCAGTGAGATTCCTAAGGATTTAACAAGAGGCACGTATCAGATTCTTATTACTCATACTATTTAGCTTCTCCCTTTTTGCGAAGATCCCTAAAGGGTATTACGATGGCGTTAAAAACTTAAAAGGCTATCAGTTAAAAACTCAACTTCATAAAATTTTAAAAGAAACCCATAAGCCTCAAGACTATGATGCTCTTTGCAATATGCTTTTTAAAACTGATATTGATGTTTACTATGATAAAGATGGCAGTATTTTAGATTTCTATTCCGAGCTCCCTTTTGGTAAAGATCCTTATGTATATAAAGATAGATCTAAATTTGGAAAGCATGCTGATCAAGAATCTGAAAGCTTTAATAGAGAGCACATTATTCCTCAATCTCTTTTTAATAAAAAAGAGCCCATGAGATCAGATTTCTTCCATGTCATCTTTGCTGATAGTTTTGTGAACTGGAGAAGAGGGAGTCTTCCATTTGGAATTGTTTCTAACCCCGAGTGGGTATCAATGAATGGTTCAAAATTAGGAGCAAACTCTTATGGCCCATACAAAGGTTTGGTTTTTGAACCCATTGATGAGTTTAAGGGAGATATTGCAAGAAAGCATTTCTATATGGCCACTCGCTATGAAAATAGAATAAAAAGCTGGAGAAGTAGTCCCATGTTTAATAAAACAAATGATCAAGTTTTCAAGGACTGGTACTTAGAAATTCTTCTTAAGTGGCACAAAGAAGATCCCCCATCTGTTTATGAAAAAAATCGGATTGAAGACGGTATGTTTTTCCAAGGAAATAGAAACCCTTTCATCGATCATCCTGAGTATGCTGAGCGTATTTGGAAGAAGTGATATAAAACTATCTAAATTTTTTAAAAGTATTAGCAAGATTCTTTTTCTTTTTAGGCTTGCCTCTTTTCGGTGGCCCTGATTTATTAGAATGTCCACTCTCAGATTTACTATGTTTTTTCTTTGTTCCGCCTCCTCTAGAGGGCGCTCTTTTAAAACTCTTACGCCTCTCCTGAAAACAGCCTTCACAAATATTAAAATCATGCTTATCCGGAAGCGTTTTTCCGCAACTTGAACAATGTCTTTGAGTTTTCTCACTTAATAAATTATTAAGCCTCTCAATCGCATCCGTTTTATTACTTAGTAAATCCTTCTCAACAAAATCAAAATTCTTTCCATCAAAATGCCTAGAAAGCCACTGATAGAGTTCAACACATTTAATTGCAGTCTCTAAATAATCTATATTATCAGAACTTGAATCAATACCTTCATTTATAATAGGACTTGAATGCACATAATGGTTTAAAATCCAAATATAGTATTGAACATGATCAATCAACCCTAAATTAACTGGAGCACAGGTAAAGCCAAATATCTCAGCTGATGTTAAAATTTCATTTTCATCCGCTTCTTCGACCATTTCTGCTAGCTCAATCATTTCTTTTAAATCAACACAGTAAAAAGGCTTCTGGAACGTCATTGCATTAAACAAAAGAAGAAATTCTGAAAGTTTAAGTTTAGTTAAATTATTCTCTTCTAAGGCATTATTCACCTTAGAGAAAATTTCTAAATCGGGGCCAACCATCACTCGACTTAACTGCTTAAGCTCCATCTGTAGAGCATTACGAACGTCAGCTATTCCATTTTCAACTCGAGACAAGCAAGTCACATATCCAGTAGGAAACCTTTTATATCTTCCGGCACGTCCTGCAATTTGCTTAATTTCACTTGGAGTTATCTGAATTTCTTTTGAATCTATATATTTAGAAAGCGTAGAGAAAACAATTCTTCTAACCGGAAGGTTCATTCCCATGGCGATAGCATCAGTGCTCACCATGATATCAGTCTCACCCTCATCAAACTTCCTTGCTTGCTCTCGTCTGACCTCAGGAGATAACCGTCCATACACAATAGAAACTTTAAAACCAAGTTGTTCAAGGTCTGACTTATACTTAAGTGCGTTTCGTCTAGAGAAACAAATAAGAGCATCAGACTTCTGAAGAGAAGACATGGTTATAGTCTTATCCATAACTTCAAGTTCAGTCATTCTCTCATAGGACTTTATAATCAGTTCATCCCCTGTCAATTTGAGAATATCTTGTACTCTCTCCAATGCTGAAGGGTCTCCACAAAGATGAATCTCTGGCGCATTTAAGTTAACAAGGGCCCTGGTCCACGCCCAACCTCGATGGGGATCTGAAATCATTTGAATTTCATCAATAACACAACATTCAAATCTTTCGTTAAGTCTTGCCATCTCAATAGTTGAAGAATAGTGCTCAGCTCCCTCAATCTCAATAACCTCTTCACCTGTGAGAAGATTCGTTTTCACATTTTTAGAGTTCATAGTATCGAAAAGCTCACTGGCCAAAAGCCTTAAAGGAGCAAGATAACAGCCTGACTTTGATTTACATAGGGCCTCAATGGCATGATAAGTTTTCCCTGAGTTTGTGGGCCCCATATGATAAATAATTTTTCGGTTTAGAGTTCTCGCATCCGAGTGTATCCAAAACTGCCCGAGATAATCTTTTAAAATTGTCGCTGAAATATCTTTTCTTTTTAATGCTGTGATAGAACGAAGTAGCTTAGAAAATTCTCTATCTATAAAAGCTTCATTTCGCCACAAAGAAGTATCTAATTGCTCAAAAAACCTTTCATATTCTTCATCGTTAATAATATCTGGCTTATGCCCTTCTTCTACTAATAACGAATTAAAATGAGACTTAAGCTTCTCCTGATACATTCGCCCCAAATCAGAGTTTGAGCTAAAATGCATTTTATAAACATCTTTTAATTGGGCATCCAATCTTTTGAGAGATCCTCTTTTTAATCGGTAGCGAAGACTACTTAATATTTTATCCATCTTCTTTCTATTGCGAGCAATATTATCATTAATTTGATCGATTTTTTTATTGGCCAAAATATCTTTTGAAACCTCATTTACCAATTGTTCAATCATCATTTTCTGCTCAGAAAAAACAACATCCCGAACCTTGGCCCTAAAATCACCAATACAGAGATTACACTGACAATCAAGATTGCCCTGAGTAAGCTCTAAATTAAATCCTTCTTTGATAATAGCTTGAGTCTTCTCATGAAATTCTTTTTTTAATTCACACCAGTCATTAAAAACCGTTTGATAAGACTTTATCACTTCCGAATTATATTCGCCCTCAATACTAATAATAAAACTTTCTGTTTTTGGAAAAATATAATCATCTAAAAAGCAAATAGAGAAAATCATTTCTCTGTGAAAGATCTCGTCAAAATCACCATAATCTTTTTCAAAAACACTTTGAAGATGTTCGCTATACTTAAATAACTCTTTGCTTGATTGATAAATGACTTCTAAGGTCGCAAGGATCTCTTTCCCCTGTTCAAGTGTTCTGACTTCACTTTCTTCAATACCCGAGGTAATGAATGCTCTTCTGGATAGCTCAAGAGAACTTTCAATTTCTTTAAATATTGGTGGCAAATTTTCTGTATTAGACAAGGAGCAAAACCTTTTGTGTTTTGCTCCATATTATCGTCTTAAGAATTACTTAGCAAGCTCAACCATAAAAGCTGTGGCCAATCTAGCAAAATGAACTGCATGATTTGCATTTCCACCAGAAACTTCAATTGTATCATTGCTGGTATGAATCTCATGGTTAATGTCATCCATTGTTGATTCAAATGGGATAGAAGCAGGATAACCTTCTCTATGCCATGAAGCATGGTCTGAACATCCGTAACCACAACGAGAGTATCCCCAAGGAATTTGAAGGTATGTATCAATTAAGGCCCCTAAGAACTCATTTTGGTAACGATTTGTGTAATCGCTCATCATAACAATATCTTTAGTGGCAGTCCCTTTGTGATTCGTCATATCTAACTGAAGAACACCGATAACATTCACATTTTGTGAACTATACTCTTTCGCAATGGCCTGAGAACCCCATAATCCTACTTCTTCAGCAGCATAACCCATAAATTTTACCGTTCTTGCTGGCTTATATCCTGAATAGGCCAAAACTTTAATGACCTCAGATATTGTCGCCATACCTGAAGCATTATCATCTGCTCCAGGAGAACGCCCTGTTGCCCCATTAATAGAGTCAGCATGGCCGCCAATAATAATGACTTCATCTGGGTAAGTCGAACCTTTAATTGTTGCAACTAGTGATGGTTGAGGCCATCTCGGGTGATTAAAAAACTCTACCTTGGCATCACTTCTTCCAGCGAGCAATTGCTCCCAATGGGCCTTAAGCATACTTTGAGAATCTACTCCCGACTGAGACTTGTAATACCTTGTATGAAACTGTGACATGGCAAGAATCACGCCTCTAATTGTTTGCTCTTCCACCATCGCAATTAATGATGAAACAGTGTCAGGCTTATCAATAGTGTAATTTACGTACATTCCATTGCTGCCCCACAATTTTTTATCTGTATACGAAGCTGCTTCGATAGCTTCTTCATATGTTTCATGGGCCATGAAACCACCACATCTTTTAAACTCATCATGCATCATAGTAGAAACGGCTTGAATTCTATCGTCACGAACCTGAAGAATTGATGCTTCCTCATTTCCATCGACGTAATAAATTCCATCCATTCCTTTCTGACCTAAACTTTTGATTGTATCACTTCCCACTGTAACCCAGTGATATGGAATGCTTTGCGCAAAAGCGGATGTTGCTAATATTGCTATTAAGCTTAATATTCTCATAATTCTCTCCTTGAATTTATATGATTAGGACTAAGCTAATACTTACAAGACTCATTGAATAGGAAATAAGTCTTGCAATGCCTTGCATTTTAAGGACTTTTTAAGCTTCAAACCTTATAATCTCTCCTATGAAAACAAAATTACAAGAAATGCTTGGAATCGACTTCCCCATTATTGCGGCCCCTATGTTTTTGGTGTCAAATCCAGAGATGATTATAGCTGCAACAAAAGCAGGGATCTCTGGCTGCATCCCTGCTCATAATTTTAGAACCATTGATGATCTGAAAAAAGGCTTGGAAGAAATGAAGGCCGGTGCTCAGGGAGCAATTGGCATCAACTTGATTGTAAATCAATCTAACCCTAGCTATAAAGAACAACTTAAAACTTGCTTAGACTATGATGTTGATTATTTTATAACTTCGCTTGGTAGTCCCAAGGAAGTTATCGAAGAGTCTAAGAAAAAAGGTATTAAAGTTTTTTGTGACGTTATTGATAAAGAATATTCCAGAAAAGTTGCAGACCTCGGAGCCGATGGACTAATTGCCGTTAATAATGGAGCTGGCGGACACCTTGGAAATATTCCGGCCTCTCTTTTAATTCCAATGCTTAAAAAAGAATTTGACCTTCCTGTTATATCAGCAGGTGGAGTAAATACCGGTAGTGGCATTTTATCTATGTTGGCCCTTGGAGCGGATGGTTTTTCTATTGGCTCTCCTTTTATTCATGCCAAAGAATGTCCTGTAAATGAGGGATATAAGAAAGCATGTATTGATTATGGCGCTAAAGACATTGCCATTACGACAAAGCTCTCAGGCTCACGGTGCACGGTCATTAAAACCCCTTATGTTGATAAAATTGGGACAGACCAAAATTTTCTAGAATCTTTTTTAAATAAAAATAAGAATATTAAAAAGTACGCTAAGATGCTTACTTTCTATAAAGGAATGAAGCTCTTGGAGAAAGCGGCTTTTAGTGCCACTTATAAATCTCTTTGGTGCGCAGGTCCCTCTATTGAGTTTACGACCAAAGAAGAAACTATGGCCCAAGTTGTTCAAAGGCTTATGAGTGAATATGAAGAAGCTAAAGCAAATTTATTAAAAATTAGCTAAGCCCAGCCCTTCTTAATAAGGCCCCAACATCAGGCTCCTTACCACGAAATTTTTTATAAAGCTCCATTGGATGCTCAGTCCCCCCTCGTTCAAGAATATTTTCTCTAAACTTGGCCGCAACATCTTTATTAAAAATTCCTTTCTCTTTGAAAAACTCAAAAGCATCAGCATCTAAAACTTCGGCCCATTTATAGGAGTAGTAGCCTGCAGAATAGCCTCCTGCAAATATATGAGAGAAGGCCGTACTAAAACAACTTCCTTCGAGCCTTTCAAAAAGACTCGCTTTATCCATCGCTGCTCTTTCGAATTCGACAACATCACTCACTTTATCAGCTTGAGTTGTATGCCAGGCCATATCAACTAATCCAAAACTAATTTGTCTTAAAGTTCCAAGTCCTTCAAGGAAGGATCTAGATTTCTTTACTTTTTCAACCAACTCTGCTGGAATTTTCTCTCCCGTTTTATAATGAACAGCAAACAAATCTAAGCATTCTTTTTCCTGAACCCAGTTTTCCATGATTTGAGAGGGAAGCTCCACAAAATCCCAAAAAACAGAAGTGCCCGAGAGTTTTCTGTAAGTACATTTCGTTAAAATTCCATGAAGGGCATGGCCAAATTCATGGAATAAAGTCTCAACTTCCCTATGAGTAAGAAGAGATGGCTTTGTCCCTGTTGGTTTTGTAAAATTACAAACGATAGCAATATGAGGACGTCTAACTTTGCCTTCAAAAAAGCCTTGGGCAAAGAAATCTGTCATCCAGGCACCACCACGTTTGGTTTCTCGAGGAAAAAAGTCCGTATAAAAAAGTGAGAGATACTCTCCTTTTTCATCCGTGACCTCATAAACGGCTACATCTTCATGGTAAACGGGTGCATCTATTTTTTTGAAATTTATTCCATAAAGTTTGTTCGCTACTTTAAAGGCCCCTTCTACTACATTTTCAAGTTTATAGTAAGGTCTTAGCATCTCATCATCTAAATCAAGCTCTTGTATTTTTAATTTTTCAGAGTAAAAGGCCGTGTCCCACGGATTAAGCTTTCCATCTTTCATTGCTTCGATTTTCTTCTTCTCTTCCTTTGCAGCAGGTAAGGCTTTAATTAAAAGGTCCTCTAAAAAAGTAAGTACCTGCTTGGGAGTTTGTGCCATTCGTCTTTGTAAAACAAACTCTGCGTGAGTATCAAAACCTAAAAGCTTAGATCTTTTTTCCTTAAGTTTAACAATTTCTAAAATATTACCCGTATTATCGTACTCATCCTTATAAGCTTTTCTACTACCGGCCCTTGAGATTTCTTCACGTAATTTTTCATCTTCGCAATAAGTAATAAATGGGCCATAAGAAGGGTATTGTAATGTAAAAATAAATCCTTCCTTATTCTTGGCCTTTGCTGTCTCTTTAGCAGCTTCTATGGAACTCTCCGGCAATCCTTTGAGTCTGGCTTCGTCTTCCACATGCAATTCGTATTTATTGGTCGCATCCAATAAATTTTTAGAAAATTTTAAACTTAGAGTTGAAAGTTTTTCATCTATTTCACGCAAGGCCTCTTTATCTTTGTCATTTAGCAAGGCCCCATTGCGAGTAAAATCATTATAATAAGAATCTAGTACTTGTTTCTGCTCTTGATTAAGATTTAAAGAATCTCTTTTGTCATAACAGGCTTTTACTTTTTCAAAAACACCTGAGTCCAGTGTAATATCATTAGAAAATTTTGTTAATAATGTTGAGATTTCTTCTGAAATTTTTTGAATATCATCAGTTGCATGGGCCCCGTATAAAGCGTAGAAAATACTCGCCACATAATCTGCTTTCTCTGAACACTCTTCTAATTTTAAAATACAACTATCAAAAGTAGTTTCATTATTTTTTTTGTACTCTTCAATTTGCTTAAGTCCTATTTCAATTCCCTTATTAAGTGCTGGCAGAAAATGTTCAGCTTTAATTTTATCAAAAGGAATTGATTGATGTTTATTGTCGGATAAGTTTAGTAATGGATTCATTTTCACCTCTTTTCTAGATGATTATTATATCCATAGACTAAGCTGATTTAAAGTATTTGCTTTGGAAGTAAAAAATAAAATAAAGACAAATAAGCCAAAGCCCCAAAAATAAATAAACTAACACGTTGAGCAACTCTGGAGACTGAAAACTAATCAGAAAAACTGATATAATTGCTTTAGCCGTTCTATAGGAAAACATATCCGCAATATACTTTGCTCCATACTTTTGAAATGAGTTCATTTTTTGATAAAGAACCTCTTTCGTAATAGCAAACAAAGAGTAATCAACTCCCTTAAAAACAACAAAGGTCGCTGCCACTGCGATGACATACTCTGCTCCTATACCAACTCCGATAATAAAAGTAGCAGCGTAAAGAAGTGGGATAAAGTAATTAAGTTTTTTGTTAGAAAACCTAGTTGCTACAAAAGGAATCAAAAAGAATTGAATTCCAAGTGAGAGAAAATTAATAGTTGAGTAGATATAACCCAATTTTTCAGAGCGTTGAAGTTTGTCAGGAACCATTTGCTCAAATAAAAGATTAAATTTCATCTCCGTTATAGTCATTGCAAATTGGGAAAGTGCAATCATAACAGCAATAAGAATCGCATACTCTTTAATATCAGCAATTGACCCTAGCGGTGTTTTCTTTTCCTGAACTTCATTTCCTTTAACAACAATAACAGGAGTTTTTAAAAAGAAATAAATACTCAATAAAAGAAAAAAGACACCTACACAAATAACAAAACTTAGACCCAATTCTCTTGAAAGATTGGCCGTAATAACCCCACCTACAAAAGCACTTAAAGAAGAGAAGCCTCCCAGTGGGCCATAGAGAAGTTTGACTTCATTTACATCAAAATAATTATTGCAATAGCCCAGCATTAAATGGACGACAATAACAATATAGGCCTCTTTTAAAGCGAAAAGAAAAAAACCTAAAAAGGTTAATCCTACAAACTCATAAAGAAAGTAACTACCAAGAAATAGAGTGCAAGTTATGATGGTGAAAATTGAGTAAAGCTTATGAATCCCCCATTTTTTAATGGTGGAGTTTAGGAAATAAATAATGATTGAGATTAATGCAATGGAGCTGGCCCAGGCGTGAGGAGAATATTTAGCACCAAAACTTTCAAAAAAGATAGTAGTGGTTGAAACTCTAAAAAACGGATAAGTAAAAAGAACTAAGCAGTAGCTGATAAAAATATTACAAAGTGTGGATTTTCTCGTTTTGTCTAATTGTCTTAGGTACTGAAAAAGCTTATTCATGCTCAGGCTTTAAATAAGTATCGCCTTTTTGGTTTTTAAGAAAATCTTTAGAAGAGCTAAACTGAGATAAATCTAGTTCTGTATTAATTTTAACATCACCTGAATTTGAAGACATGGCCTTCATATAAGAGAAAAACTTATCTCGAGTTTCATCACTTAAAAGATGCTCCATTAAGCAAGAATCCTTATGGGCCGCTTCATCTGTTACCCCAAGAAAGTCCTTCAAAAAGTAATAAAGAAGAGTTCGTGATGAAAGAATATTATGAACCTCGGCATGCCCACTTTCAGACAAAGACAAAAACTTGCTTTCATCCTCCACAACCAGATCCCGCTTTCGCAGGTTGTTAACCGCAGTCGAAACACTACCTTTAGTAAGGTGCATTTCTTTAGCAATATCAGTCACACGGGCATAGCCGTTAGTTTCTTTTAACTTATGGATGGCCAATAGGTAGTGGACCATTGAATGAGTCAAATCATGATCGTGGGTATGTTGAATGGATTTTTTGTCATCGTTCATAAGTAATAACTAATATTTATCAGTTTTTTGCTCAAATGCCACTTCTTTTTGACGCCACCTCTTATAGATAGATTTTAACTATCACAACCCTAAGCAATTGAAATTATTAGCTTCTCTGTTTGAAATTTATGCCTGGGATTTCAGGGGCTTAAATCATGATAAAATGAGGAAATTAATACTATAGAGGATTTTAAATGAAACTCACCATGGCCCTAATTCTAGTATCATTTCTCTGTCTCGCCCAAGAGGAGGACTTCGATCAGTTTAGACAGCTTACTGACCAAGAAGCCTATGATGCTCAAAACTATATCCACCAAGGCAAAACCCAGGAATTAATCAACGAAGGTTGCTCCCAAGGCGACATGGTAGAGTGTGACCAAGGAAGAGTTGATGAAGTTGGCGAAGTTTGGGGTACTTTTGGAAATACTATGGTTCCTATTATTGGCTCGATGTACTCAAAGTTCTTTGGTGCTATGGCCATGACTGGTGGGGGAAAGCTTACTTTTTCAGGTAAAGGGGATACCCCAACAGGAGATAAGTTCAAGAACACAACTCCGGCAACTCCTGAGGGTGGTGCAGCACCAGATAAAACTTACGAGAAAAAAGAAACAGATCTCTGTGCCTTTATTCCACAAGCTTCCGAATTAGTTGCTATGGCCATGCAACAAAGTGCAGAAAATCAAATACAGCAAACTCAGCCTCAATCAGGCGCCAATCAACAAATTGCAGCTTTTGATCAACTCATAAGTGTTCATGAGGCGAGAGCTAAGTCAGCTAACGTTCAATTTACTGGTTTTGCAGCAACAGGTGGTTGCTACGCAACCTATATAACAGTAGCATTGGCCTCGGGGCAAGCTCCCAAATGGGATGTTTACGCCAGAATGGGGGCCTCTGGAGTTCTTGCAACCTTTTATAAAAAGAAAGCTAATTTACATAAAGATTATGAAGATAAAATTAGAAAAATCCGAGACTCTCTACCTGGAGCAGGAGACTGTAACCCTCACACTCGTACCCACTGTTTTTGCCAAGAAGACACATCCGCTGCTGTTGACCCTGGTAATTACTCCAAGTATTGCGTTCCTCAGAAGTATGCGAAGCGTGATACCCCGGCTACAGCAATGAGTTGTGTAAATGACAAACTGGAAGAAGATCCCAATTGTAATTGTAAAACAACAAACTCATGCTTTGATGAAACATTGAAACTAAAAGCTAATAAATTAAGTTTGGGTAACGCTTTTGCTAGTAACTTAGGTGGTACCGGTCCTCTTTTTGGCGGGGTATACGATGGCGCTTCTCTATCCCACTTGGCCAATTCAAGAAATGCCTTTGCAAAAAAGACTATGAAAAATCCTAAAGATGCACCAAAAGTAAAATTGAATAATGCTCAAGAGAAAGCCGCTTTAGAATTAAATAAAATGGGACTTCCTCCGAATCTTGCGGCAATTGGAGCTGCGCTCCCAGCATCCGCAACAGGAACAGCGAAATTAATGTCAGGCTCTCCAAGCTTGAGTGCTGAAACATTAAAGAAAAACCCCAAGGCCATTGGAGAGGTTTCAACACTAAGTTTTGCAAAGGGTGGGGCCGATAGAAAAAAGAGCAAAGGTACTGCGGTCAATCCTTTTGGTAAGTATGGATTTGGAAAAAAGAAAAAAGAAGAAGTTGGTGGAGTGGATGTCATGCAATTTGCAGCACAAGCACAAGCAGAAGCAGAGATTAATAAAGATGATGGCGCTTCTTTATTTGAAACAATTTCAAGACGCTATCGAGTGAGTGGAGCTAAAAAACTAGAATAGATCAATGCGAGTTTGATGCCGGCCACCTTCAAACTCAGTTTCAAGAAAAGTATCGACCATCATCTTCATATCACTCATCTCGGAAACTCTTCCTCCAAGACAAATCACATTAGCATTATTGTGACGACGGCTCATTTCAGCATCCCATACAGTTCTACAAAGTGCGGCCCTAATGCCTTTTGTTCTATTGGCGACCATTGAAACGCCAATACCAGAACCACAAAGAAGAATGCCTAGGCTTCCTTCATTATTAATGACTTCTTGAGTAAGCTTGTGGGCGTAAATAGGATAATTGGTTGATTCAGAAGAGTTTGTTCCCAGGTCAATAAGTTCATGACCTTTCTCTACACAATAGTCTCTTAATTCATCTTTTTTCTCATAAGCCGCATGGTCTGAAGCAATATATATTTTCATTTTTTTCCTATTAATAAGTACCAGATTGATGCTTTAAAGACTTCGTTTTTGAATCATAAAGATAAACATCTGCTTGAGAGTTAGTACCTCTAAAAATAATTCCCGTCACCTTAGTCACGCGACAATCGCCCTGAACAGAGTCGCTTGTATAAAGCTCTGGTTTACTTGAATAAAGTTGAGTATAGAGACTTTTTTGAACAGACCATTCTTATGAAGTGAATAAATAGTCATATCTCTATAGAAGTCATTAACCCCATTTGAATCAAAGTCAGCTCTCAAGCAATCCACTATTTCGTCAATTGTCTTCCTGGTATCATCTGCGACAACACCTTGAGAAACTCCCTGCTTGCCATTGGCTGCGTCCTTGTTCTCTTTGTCAGGACAAGTGTAGAAAGCAAGTACCAGTGATAAAAGCAAGAATACAATTTTCATAAACTCTCCAAAAAAAGGGACCACTAAAAGTGGTCCCTTCACATCAGTTAACTTTTTATTAGTACCTATAATATTCAGGCTTATAAGGACCATCAACGCTCACTCCGATATACTCGGCTTGCTCTGGTCTTAGCTCTTCAAGCTCTACCCCAATTTTGGCCAGGTGAAGTCTTGCCACCTTTTCATCAAGATGCTTTGGAAGCATATAAACTTTATTCTCGTAAGCTGCTGTATTGGTCCAAAGCTCAAGTTGAGCAAGAGTTTGGTTAGTAAAAGAGTTACTCATAACAA
>CAYGUN010000039.1:0-13872 GCA_964353025.1 uncultured Bacteriovoracaceae bacterium | reverse complement strand
TTTCGTTCCTTTTTTAAAACCATCCTTTGCTTCAAAAATGATAATTTTAGATTTCGTCCAACTTTTACCATAAATCTTATTCATGACTTTTTCAAAATTAAAACCTTCATAGGTCTTGGTATATTTTCTATGCACATTATAGAGTTTAGCTTGAGTAAGTTTGATACCAGGATACTTCTTGCTAAAGGATTTAAGATGATCCTTTTTCCATAAATCGGTATTTACTTGATCTAAAGATTTACCATCAAGTTGAAAATCTAAACTATCTCCAGCATATGATAAATTGAGCACTAAAAAACAGACAAAAATAATTTGTTTCATGAAATAATCCCTTGTAAAAGTACAAGCAATTATAACGAGTTTTATTCATTTAAAACAATATATTTTTCTTGATAAAACTTGCGACTAATTCCATCAAACTTTTCCTTTAATGCAAAATACTCTCTATCTAAGTTGTCTTGAAATTCTTGCCATTTCGCCCTGTCTTGTGCTTTTTGTAAATCAAGAGTTTTTAAATAAGCATCTTTTCGTGCATTAATTCCACTTTTAAATCTTTTGAGTTTTTGATTTTGTTCATAGCGAAGTATTCTATAATTCTCTAGTGAATAGGTGAGTGCTTCAGCTTTGGGAGCATGCTTATCCATATTCTGAGAGAGAAGCACGTTTAAATCTCTTATGTCGTTTTTAAGGGTTTCAATTTCATTATCCCTGAGTTGAATTTTTCTCTCATAATCGGTTTGAGTCAGCTCTATGGCACTTTTGATTGATTTCTCTAGATGGGCCATTTGATGATTTTGATTAGTTGTATAGTGGTATCTTTTGTTCAAGTCTTTTTCGAGCTTTTCAATAGTCTCCTGTGCCAGCGAGATTAATTCTTGCTGCTTATTCATAAGTTTGTCTGGTTTAGAGAAATAGATTGAGCCTACGTAGGCACAGACCAGAGTATAGAGCCCCACGGCCATGGCCAGCCAGTTCAATGATTTTTGAATCTCAATCGAAGGTAAATTTGGGATCTTCTGAGCAGTCGGGAGTGCTGCTGCTTTTTGTTGTAAGCTTTTTTTGTTTATTTCTTGAATTGCGTGTTTCATGTCCCCACCTCATTTTCTAACTCAACATATCATAAGCTTAAACCCTAGTGCCACGGGCAGATAATGCTTTGTGTGAGTAATATCAAGGGATTAGATGCTAGGAGTAAGTAAAATCTATTTAAAATAGGTGTCATTAATTATTGCTATTAACTCCTGTATCCCAAGTGTCGATAATCACTTTATGAAATATATAGCGATGATATTGATGGTATTTGGGATTATGGCCTGCTCTGGAACTCAGGAGCGCTCTACTGCGAGTTTTGACTGCTCAAAGGCAGTGAATAAGAAACTAAAAAAATGCAGCGAGAAGTGGAATGAGAACTATCAACGTGGTGGCCGGTACTAGTAGTTCTTCTCCCAAGATGGCCTTTGGGCCAATTCCTCATAGAACTTCTTATAGGAATCAAGCCTACTCAAAATAATGGGATCTTCGACCTTTTGGAAAGCGCAGCCTTTGGAGTGTTCGGCGTGTTTGCAATCATTGAACTTACACTGTTGGGAATATTCAATAAGATCGGGGAAAAGCTCCAGCAGGTCTTCTTTTTCAAGATCGTCGATTGAAAAGGATCTGACTCCTGGAGAGTCAACAACCTGAAAATTATCTAGGGTAATAAGTTGGGCCCATGTGGTGGTATGAGTTCCTTTGCCTACTTTTGCCAACTCTCGACTTTCTAATTCAACAACCCCACCACTTAATTTTGAAATGAGCTTGCTTTTACCAACTCCAGATTGGCCTAGCATGAGAGCGGTTTTTCCACTTATTCGTTCTTGTAATTCAGCAAATCCAAGAGGCAAAAATTTTTGTTGGTAATCAAATTTTGAACTGACTTCATAGCAATCAACCCCTAGTTCTTTGACTCTATCTTGCTCAAACTCTAAATCAAATTCATCATTGAATTCATCCATTTTATTAAAAATAACGATGGTGCGGATTTCCCACTGATGGGCCCGCAGAAGATAGCGATCGACAATACCTTGTTTGTATTCTGGAAGGGAGACTGCTACAACGATAACCAGCAGATCAACATTACTGGCCGTAATTTTTTTCTTATTTTCTCGTCTTATGATTCGGTAGACTTCACTGGTTCTTTCAAAAACTTGGTGGATAACAAACTCATCTTTTTCACTTTTAATTTCAACGAAATCACCAACGACAATCTGTCCATTTTTTAAGAGGTTTCCCAGTGCCGTGGCCTGGATAATTTTATTGTCTTCTGTGCAAAGACAGTCGAATTCTCTTTTTGATGATCTGATGATGCGTGCTTTCAAGTTATGGATATCCTTAAATTATTTCTTTTATAGACCCAGATCTTAGCATTGACAAGCCATGGTGAAGACAGTAATTTCATAAACCTATCTTTACCATGCGCAGCCGTAGCTCAGCTGGATAGAGCATCCGCCTTCTAAGCGGACGGTCGCACGTTCGAATCGTGCCGGTTGCGCCATTATTAATAAAAAAATCTGTAATTATCTATAGATAGAATTAATAAAAAAACTTTAAGCATATTTGCACACATTTTTGGATGAAAAGTGAAGTGTTGAATTTAATCATTTCGAATGAGTAATTTATTAGCTGCAGTTTTTAGATCTTTGTCATATTTAATACTATACGGAAATCCTGAGTTGAAATCTTCTTTAGAAAAAAGGTATTCAACCTACTAACTTTAAATCTATTTCATAATATTTATTAGCTTTAACATCTTTTAATAAGCCACAATCTGCGAATCGAACACTGGCCCAAGTATTTGAAATAGAGAATAAGGCAAGGCTCGTGTATAAAGAAAATTTTATCATAGAGCTTCCATTATTATTTAATTATTAGTTAAAAAAGTTCTGGATGCTTACTGTAAATATAATCAACCATTTCAGCTGAAAAGAGTAAGCTTTTTGCCTTAACTGGGCGTTCAGATATATTTCCAGCTTCAAAATTTCCTTGGATAATGGTTAAAGTTGCTCTTCCATCATCAGAAGTCATTTTGGATCTATCTCCTAGTCCATCAATTTTAAGGTAGTTTTTTTCAATTTCAGCTGCAGAGATGTTTTTAATGGCCTTTAGAGCGGCTTCTCCAACAAGCTTTTTAATCGAATAATCAATTAATTTATTTTCTCTTTTTAATGTTTGAGCATAGTTTTTATCTGTGTATTCAGAATAATTGGTAAGAATTCTCCATTCATACGAATTACTCACTCCGTCCTTTGCTTTTGCTATTTCATACTTTTTTTCAGGTGGAATATTTTTTATTGAATTTAAAAAATCCAATTGCTCTTGGTTAAAGAGGTGCCCGTCATTAATATATTCAGCAAGTCTAAGCTTCTCAAGTGTCTCAAATTTAAACTGAATAAGAGCCTCAAGAAGATATGGTCGTTTTTTAAGCTCTTGTGTATTTTTTAGGAAGTATGCCTTGTTTCGTAAATTTTTTTTAAGATTCTCTTTTTTAAAAGTGGGATACTGAAGCTTATATTGGGTCATGGTATATTTAAAAGTCTCCTCTTCTCCTTTTTGGTATATATGAAAAGGATAGCGAGAAACTTGAGCTTTAGCTGATATTGCTAATAGTATTGAAAAGAATAAAACAAATGCTTTCATTGTTGCTCCTAGGTATTTTAATGATAATTAACATGGAGCGACTAGAAGTTGCAAATATATGCGGGAGATAAGGTAGATTTTTCAATCAAAATCCTGCACACATGACCACATATTTTGATGAAATATCATGAGAAATCATGAAATAAGATGAGATACCACTTGCGTTAAGTCTATGTATTAACTCACCAGAAGAGAATTAAGGGCACTAGACAAGTACTGCGTACCTATCGTGCCGGTTGCGCCATTTTTAATAAAAAAATCTGTAAATACCTATAGATAGAATTAACTTCATAGACATTGAAAATATAAAAAAAGCCTCAACAGACATGAGGCTTTTTTAGAGAGCTATCTTTATTAAGAGTTACTTAAAAAGCAAAATGGCATGAAGTAGAGAGCTCTACAGGTTTATATTCACCCGTAAGCATATCGAACTCTTGAAGTGTTGATTTAGACTTTGTTTCATCCAGAGAGTTATTTCCTTGGGCCACTTCAAAAAAGAGCGTTCCATCGTTGTAGCTAATTCCCTCTGAATAGACTTCATATTCAGCTCTTTTATTTTGTATTGGATTAAACTTACTAAACATGAGGCCAATAAGAGATTTTTTTAATTTCATTTTTCCTTTTTTTATTAAAATATCTTGAAATTGAGTATCAGTAAGTTCAATTTCATTAGCAGCGTAAACATTTCTAGCTTTATCCATAAAGCAATTATAATGTCCTGAAATTTCCTTTTTCTTAGGGTTGAAATGGAGTGCTATTACACAGTTATATTTTGAGTTTTTTGCGATACAAGTACCAATTGTATCTCGTTGCATTTCTTGAGCATGGGATAAGTGAGTAAATACATGAAAGAGAAAAATAAAGATAGATAGCTTTGATAATAACATTTTTGCTCCTTGTTAAACTAGATTTAAGTAGCATTTATTACTTTTGCACACAACTGGCCTTGGTGTTTTTACAAACATGACCACATTTTTTGATGAAACATCATGAGAAATCATGAAACAAGATGAGATACCACTTGCGTTAAGTCTATGTATTAACTCACCAGAAGAGAATTAAGCGCTCTAGAGCGGCACAAGGTTTAGGCCGTGCCGGTTGCGCCATTATTTTCTTATTTGCTACTCACAGGTTTTCTTAAGTTCAATTTCATACCTGTCGTTTCTTGAAGCAGGTTTATAGATTACATTCGACCTATAATTTGAGTGGGCAAAATTATTAAGTAGATAGTAGTCTTGAACAAATGCATGTTCGATACAACCAGTCTCAAGGATTTCGTTTAGTTTAAATGCTGTTACTTCGGGATTATAAACAGGAACTTCAACATCGACACTATTTGATGTTGAAAGAGAGTTAGCTTGCTGCTTAAGATTAATCTTAAGGCCCTCTAAAATCTTGTCTATAACAAACTCTTCATCTTCTGGTGAAACAAAATCGTCCTTGATTCCTCCATATGTGTTAGTTAGGGTTTTCGGTTGTGGAATCCAGAAATCATTTGCTATATCTGGATACAAATCGATATTGCAAGAAGTACCATCAAATTCATTAGAGCCTAAAATAAAGGCCTTATGCATTTGGTAGCATTTCTCGCCAATATTTTCAAAATGGCGTTGCATTTTTTTTGCAACACCTAAGTTTATAATTTTATCAATATAGCTTAAAAAATAATCCTTTTTGTTCTGAAGAGTTTTGTATTTAGTAAAAACGGCATCACCTTAATATACCTCATTCTTAAAACTTGTAGTCAACTCTTCCAATTGTTTTATCCTTTCTGATTCTGTTTCTATGATATTCTGAGGGAGATTATAAGCACTTACATTTAATTGAATTGATAAGAAGTCTTCTGTCATAGTGTAAAGATCTTTAATTGAGGGATTTGGCTTTATTTCATGAGTAAGAAATCGTCTCAAGGCATCAATATTAAATTTACAAATATTTATGCTATCTCCATTTGGAGTTTCACATTTTTTAAAATTCTTGATGAGGCTATCAATATTATTATAATTATCATTTAAGTAATCGTCATAAGGATTTTTCTTGTTAATAGAGCTTTCATTAGTTTCAATATTCTCGATACGTAGTTTAAGGTTCTCTAACTGTGAGACAATTTGATCTCTTTCTTCCTTATTAATGACACTCTTACCATAACTATAGAGCATTATGTTGTGTAAATAATCATCTTCTTCGTGAGCGGGAGAATTAAAGTCAAGGTAAGTCGATAGAAAGCCAAACTTCGTTTCTTCTAACTGAATACTTTCAAGCTCCACTGAGTACTTTCCATTATCTACTTTCAGTTTATTACCAAGGATTTCTTTTAGTTTTGAAGTACATTGATTCTTTATTTGAACGCAACGAGAAGAAGCAGAATCCATTTTCTTTTTAATATGAGTATTGTATATATCAGCTGGAATCCACCCTTTTTCTCCACTGTCTTCATTTAATATCATTACCCAGGGAGAGTTATTGCAACCAACAGAAGACAAAAGCTTTTTTATATTTGTTCCTTCTTGTATCAGGGTTAAAACTTGAGGTGACCTATAATTTACCTTTTTTAAGTAATCTTCTTTTCTCGCATCATTTTTCCCTGCACAAAAGTCGGGGTTTCTGAAAAGATAAGTTTCAGTATCTAGGTAAGTCTTTGTTACTTGTTTTTTTATTTCTTCTTTTTGAGCAATTTCTTCAGTTGCTTGAAGTTCTTCATCTGGGACCAGTAACTCTGCTAGTGAAACTTTAGATGAAGATAATACCTCGTTATACTCACTTGGATGGTAGTAAGCTTTGTAGTTCTGAATAAATGTAGTAGCATCGTTTTTATGAATATGGATGAAATTATTATTTATATCGGTTATAGACTCATCAGAGGTATCTTTAGATTTGTCCTTCTCCTCTGATACAGGAATATGCTCTTTCTCTAAGTCTGTTGGCGCTTTATTTAATGTATAAGAGTTTACATATGAGAAGTTTTTCTCCACTGATAGGTCTTGGTTTAAAACTTTCTCGATATGGGCTTCATTCATTCTTACAAATAAGCCGTAATAATTAACTTTAGGTTTAAGCCCTTTACTTTTTGCAAAAGATGCTCGTTTTTCAGGTTTTCCCAGATTATAAAGAGTTGTAAGCACTCCTATATCACTTGAAATATCATATCCATATTTGGCGTAGGTATCTTGAGCATCTTTTAAAACAGCTGCAACGTAAGTTATAGCACCTCGAGGCGTATAGAGTTCTTTTACAACTTCTTTTGATGTTTTGGGTTCTCTTCCTTCAACTTTACTTACTATATGCTCTACATCCATAGCGGTACTTGTCAAAAGTTGGCCCCAGCCAAAAGTGAATTCTCTGCCAAATATACTAGCCTTAGGAGTTATTTCAAGTTGCACCAGTAAATTTTGAATAGCGTCGTCTATTCCAAGATTTATAGTGTTTTCCGCAAGAATTGCACCTACAATTGCCTCAGGTTTAACACCATACTTATTTGCGATAACTTTTATTTCATATCTGAATTTACTTATAAGAACCGATAGATCCTGATTTGGCTTTTTAAAATCTCCATTACGCCCCTTCAAGGAAGTCGCCCAAGAGTCATACTTGCTGACTTCTTTAAATTCTTGTTCCCAGTCTTGGGCGAGAAGAGTGGTTGTAATAAGTACTAGTGTTAGAAACCATTTCATATGTTCTCTTTTTGCAAAGAAGATGCCCGAAAATAGGGGGGCAACATACTGAAAACACTTGATGCGTGTGTTAATATTAACTTAGTTGTATAATTGGTTTACATTAATCATTCTCTATATTAATCAGCCCCTAATGCACTGGCTGATTAAGAATGTTACTGCTGCCCATCGATGGGTATATTTTTAGACTTCCCTTTGATCACATGAACACATTTTTTGATGAAATATCATGAGAAATCATGAAATAAGATGAGATACCACTTGCGTTAAGTCTATGTATTAACTCACCAGAAGAGAATTAAGCGCTCTAGAGCGGCACAAGGTTTAGGCCGTGCCGGTTGCGCCATTATTATCTAATCGCTAATTTATACTAGATATTATTTGTATTATAAAGGTGATTACAGCTTTTCTCAGGCTTGAGGTGTTCACTTATAAATGATTTGAATTCTTTGAGAGCTAGGGATTGAGATTCAAAAGACTTTTTATCATAAAATTGATTGCTAATATCCTTTTCGCTCATTTTTAGATATGGGCTTAATGCTCGTTTCCATTGCTCGTCATATTCTACTATAGGCAGAAGCTTTATTATTGTGAGTTTATCATCGATTTCTAAAGATGAGTCAGGGCTTAGCATAGACCTTATATAAGCTTCTGCTTTGTTACTTACAGAAGTGAGTTCAGTAAGTCTGAGTAGGCTATTTAGTGCGAGCATGTTCGCATGCTTGCCTTGTTGTGTATAGCTAATACTGGTTAATAAATCTACCCAATTTGTGATTAAGGGATCGTCCTTTAAATACCCTATAAAAAAATTATTATAATCAAATAATTTTGAAGCAATGTAATTAGACAATTTATGATTTACCGTCTTATTTTGTTCTGACAGGGCTTTTAGTGCATGCATCATCCCAAACAATTTCTCATGTAGATAGAGTTTTATAGAGGTTTCATCTAGTATTTTCGGAATATTTGTAAACAGTGATTTATAAAATTTACCTGGGCCATGAGGAGGAATTTTTTCTATATTGTCAGTATAGGTCGCAATGAAATTGTTTTTAAGCAGTGATATTATAAAATCAAATGATGAAAAGTCATGCCAATCGGAACCAATCAGTAGCGCTTCCCAAAGTATTTGTTGAAGTTTGGGGTTGGAAACTTTTTTATCTAGGTAAACTCGATCAAAGATAGATATAATTTCTGAATACTGGCTCGCATTTAATGTTGAAAACCAATGCGATTGAGATAATTCATTCATTATCATATTCTGTTTTTTTAAGTCCCTAGTAAAAAGAGATTTTATAATTTCTTTTTGCCACTTGTGAAACTCACTCAGAGCAGGAGATACATCAATTTTTTTAATAAAATCAGATGGTAAAATTTTCTTTGCTTCAAGAGAGAGGTTCTCACTAATTACTATAAGTTTTTGATAAGATTCAAATGCAGCTAATTTTTGAACGGGTGATTTATCATGGGAATGAATGGACTCCAATTTATTTTGTATGAGGCTGTTATACAGGGATGTTTTATTTAGGTCGACAACATCTGATGACTGAATAAGTAAATGAGTGTGGATAATAATATTAACTCCATATTTCTCTCTTAATACTTTGTTCAAATCTTTTTCTTGATTGTTTAGTTTTTTCATTAAACTTTTGTCTTGGAACAGTGAATGAGCATCAAGGATTTTAATGTCAGGAATATTTTTAATTTGAAAGGGAATTCTGAATTCGTCAGAAAAAGATAGGTTTGCAGTGGAATAGAGCCCACTACCTTGAGCACTAGCTCCTTGAGCATCATTGGAAAGATAAAAGCCGTTTCTTAAGATTTTAAGAATGTTCATTATATCAGGAGTGTAGTGGTAGAGAGTTCCATTATTAGTATATTTTTCTGAAAATTCTAAATAGCTTATAAAATGCTTGCTGAGGTTTTTCATTATTTCTTCTGAGGTATTGTCTAAAGTGATTGACTTTAATGGTAGAAATTCAGGGAGCAATTTAACTCCTGTTTGCTTTTCATGGATGCTTGAAATATCAGAGAGAAAGCTACCGGATAATTGTTTTCTTACCTTCAGAAAGCGGTTATCAGCAGCTGCGAAACGGGAATTTCGGACCAATTTATCAAAGGCGTCTATTGCTTTTTCAGAGAGGGAGTCTCCTCGCTCTAGTTTGGCTAAAAGATTTGTAAGCTGCTTGTTTAGATACTCACTACTTTTGATATTCAAATACGGAATTTCGGATAAAGCTCTAAATGCTCTTATTAATTGCTTGTCTGAGTCAGTATTAAGTTTTTGGGGAGTAACATAATTGTAATGACCTTCAACTAATCTTTCTAGTATCCCTTTATTGCTTTCAGGCTCTATTATTTTTTTTGAATTGATACTGTAAGCTAGCCAATCTATTTCGCTACCTCCCTGAATAATAGACATGCTGATTTGGCTTTCATAATGCTTAATATCTGGGATAGGGTACAGTTGTTTTCTGATGGCCTCTGGATATTCAGTCCTTGAGATTTTGGATGAAATCTCAAGCTTCTGAAGTTCTTCTTTCAATTTTTTTGAAATTTTAGAAAAATTCTTTTCAGAAGAATCTATGTAAATGTCCCAATCACTTCCGATGCCTTGTATCTCAGCATAAGAAAATTTTTGCTGAGATAAAATACTTTCATATAAAGTACTATATTTTGAATTAAGCTCTTCTTGATATATAAATCCAATACAAGATCTAATAGTACCTCCTCCAAACATAATAGAAGCATTTTTATCTATACTGGATGCTATTTCTTTCAGCGTTTTTGAAATTGGCTGTGTATCATTAGGAAAATAAAGATTATCAAAGACGTGTGAAATGGCTTTTTCTAGTTGCTCAACAGACTCTTGTTGTGAACCTAATTCAAAAATATTGGGAAACGTTTTTGTATTTCCTGCTATCGCAGTAGAAATGAGTAGAACAAATATGGTTACTAAATAATTAGCAATTAACCGAAAGGACATTGTCTATGTATATAAGAATAAACGCTACGCGTAAATATATCTAATGAATACTCTGTATTAATTACAATAGATTGGAGCAATCTCATGAGAGATTTTGCACATATGGCCACATTCTTTAATGCAATATCATGAACTTAGACACCACTTAAGTTAAGCCCATGTACTAACCAACGAGAAGAGAATTAAAGGCAATAGATAAGCGCTGCGTACTTATCGTGCCGGTTGCGCCATTTTTCTTTAAAATATTCTACTTCTAGTTTTCTGAAATCTCATAAGGAAATTAAATACCTTCAAATAGAGCAGGGTGTAACTATCAAAGATTACATGAGATATCGACTTGAAACTCCGATATTTCATGGTATAATGCTCAAAATGAAAAGAACTAGTTATATTCAGAGTATTAAGGAAGAGTTTAAGGTAAACCCAGTTGTTGCTTTACTTGGCCCCAGACAATGCGGAAAGAGCACCCTCGCTGAACAGTACATAAACACATTAAAAGAAGAATTTCACAAGTTTGATTTGGAAGACCCTGAAGATCTAGCGGCTTTGGAAAACCCCAAGCTTCTTTTCAGTGAGCTTAAAGGGACAATTATTCTCGATGAAATTCAAAGAAAACCTGAGATTTTTTCCTTTTTAAGGACATTGGTTGATAAGGAAAAAAGAAAACGCAAAATTTTAATTTTGGGAAGTGCTTCACGAGATCTTATTCAGCAAAGCTCAGAATCATTAGCTGGAAGAATCAGCTATATTGAGGTAACTCCTTTTACTTTTAATGAACTTAATAACAAAGAACAAAGTAAATTGTGGCACCGGGGGGGATTTCCATTATCTTTTTTAGCAAATAACGAAAAAGAAAGTTATAAATGGAGAAAGTCTTATATTTCCACTTTCCTGGAAAGAGATATCCCCAATCTAGGAATAAATATTCCGGCCCCTACTATGAGGCGTTTCTGGCAAATGATTGCTCATTATCAAGGACAGGTTATAAACTATTCGGAACTAGGTCGTTCTTTTGGTGCTAGTGATAAAACAATACGAAATTATCTTGATATCCTAACAGGAACTTTTATGGTTCGCCAATTAAGACCTTGGCATGAAAATATCAAAAAAAGACAAGTAAAGCGCCCTAAAATTTATTTTAGAGATTCAGGTATTTATCATTCAATGCTATCGATTGAGGCTAAAAGATCTCTTTTATCCCATCCCAAATTAGGTGCATCTTGGGAGGGATTTGCCTTAGAGCAAGCTTTGAAGCACTTTGAAATTGAAAGTGAAGAAGCATATTTTTGGGCCGTTCATGAGCAGGGGGAATTAGATTTATTTTTTCAAAAAAATGGGAAACGAATTGGAGTGGAGTTTAAATTTACCAGTTCTCCCGAATACTCTTCTTCCATGGATTATTCAATAAAATATTTGACACTAGACCTACTTATTTGCATTCATACTGGTGAGAAGAAGTTTAAATTAGCTAAAAATGTAGTTGCATGTGGTTTGAATAAACTAGGAGAGATTTCTCTATGAGTAAAAAGCATTCATGGAAAATTTGTTCAGCAGGTTCTTACTTTGTGAAGGCTCACTATAAAACTATCAATGGAAAGGAGTATTATTGGAATGCTCATTGTCGAAAAGGAAAAGGTAAAAAAGAAGTTTTAAACTTTGATGAGATCCAAGAAATTACTAAGCGTTTTAAAGATGAAAAAATTCAAATGCCAAAGGCTTATGACTTTAAGATTCCTGGACAGCTTGGAAGTAAATATGATTTGCTTATTGCAGGCTGGGTACGCTATTGGAGCGATATTTTTGGAAATCAGACGAATATCACGACTGATTTTGTCAAGCCCCTCATCATGACAGAGTCAAGTTTTCAGCCTAAAGCAAGGGCACAAATTCAAAATTCTTTAATGCAAGCAATTGGACTTATGCAAATAACAGAATACACTTTAAAACTGATTCAAGAGAATGAAAAAGAACTACGTAATCATACCTTTAGTATTACAAAAGATGATTTATTTGATCCAAGCACAAATATATGTGTTGGAGTTCGTTGGCTTTTCAGAAAGCGAGAAATTGCGAAATATTATCTTAAAAAAGAGCCCACACCGCTTGAACTGGCTGAAGAATATAAAGGGATTCGAAGTGATAAGAGTAGTAAAGCGAATAAACAGAGGAGCGTTTTTAACAATGTTTTTAAAAATTATTCAGATGCAAAAAATTAAAAAAATAATCACTTTGGTCGTAGCGTTATTATCTTTATTAGGGTGTTCAGTAGGGAAAATGAAGCAACAGAAGGATGCTCAATTTGAGGTGACATCGAGGAATCCGTACCCTACGATAATGCAGGAATTTAGAAATAAAGATGATATTTCTTACTTTATAGTCGAATTAAAACCGGAATCTCTTCAATTTGATTGCAGCTTACGTAATGATTCACCTTATTACTGGTGTGGAGTAGATGGAGAGCTTAAAAAAAGAGATCTTAAACTACCTGAAAAAATAGGAACTGTTTTTCAAAGCGTTGTTGAGCAAAAAGTAAAGCTCGCAGCAAAAAAATTGATCTTGAGATTAAAAAAGGCCAATAAAGCAGTATATCTTGTTTCTCCTATCGCTTACTTTATTGATAAAAAGAGTGGTGAATTTACCAATACAATACGTGGTATATATAATGAAGATGAGTGCATGAACCTTTTCGATGATTTTTCAACATGTCCCCAAAGCGCCAAAAAATTTGATTTATACGGCAATAGATATATCGAATAACTGTAAATAATAAAAAGCATATACTGACACATCACCACATTTTTTGATGAAACATCATGATAAATCATGAAATAAGAGGAGATATCAACTGCGTTAAGTCTATGTATTAACTCGTTAAAAGAGACTTCAGAGTATTAGATATAAAATAAAAAAGGCCTAAAAATAGGCCTTTTTTATTTTAAATGACTGACTAAGTTCTAGTTACCATTAACCATGGTGCAACTTTTGCTCAAAAGTAAATAGTTTGTGTAAGAGTAATCAACAGAGCTTACTTTGCTGATACCACCATTTTTAGCAGCTTTTGCAATTGTAATTCCTGTGTCACCTAGTGGAATAAAACCAAATAAATGCTTAACACAAGCTTTACCTGATTTTCTGCCAACTGAGTTAGAAGAAACAGATACCGGTGAGGTCATTGAACAAGAAGCTAATAGTGCCAGTAACATTACTGAAGAAAGAAATCTCATGTAAAACTCCATTTTTATGATGATGTTAGTAATTAATATTGATAGACAAATTATTAATACGAATGGCCAAGTGTGCAAGTGTTTTTTTCTGTGTTTTTACGCAGAGTTAAATAGCTTTGGTATAGTATTTTTTTATAATTAATGAGAGGCTTTGTGAGAAGTTAATTTCGCTTTTTTGCACAGTTTCCGAGAATGGATGAGTTAATGAGTCAAATTGAAAATACCGGAAAGAATTTTAGTTTGGAAGAATATTTGGGTGCCCGAATAAGTACTATCGACATACTGAATAAGGTGGCAGGCCTAGTAAAACCTGGAA
>CAYGUN010000038.1:9196-13900 GCA_964353025.1 uncultured Bacteriovoracaceae bacterium | reverse complement strand
CCTGAGAGTTGCATAAACTTAGCAGAAAATGATTCTTGTATTCACGCTTTTAAATTAAAAGAAGCTCCCTTTTGGGCCTTTCAGTTTCATCCCGAAGTAGATAAACAAACTTTGGTAAAAAGGCTTAAAGTTTATCAAGATGGTTATCTTGATGGGGATGATATTTATGAAACAGTTGTTTCACAAGCACAGGACTCACCTGATTCACATAAGTTAGTAGCAAACTTTGTTCAAAGGGTTTTGCTGGATCAAAAATGAAATGGTCATTATTCTTCTTTCTTTTTTTTAGTTGTTCTCATTATCCCGAGTCTTGGTGGCAGCCGGTACCTAAAGATGAATTACAGTGGTGGGAAATTTCTCCTCACGAAGCGAAACAATGCCAAGTTGTCTTAAGTAAAAGAAATGAATTAGGACTTCTTTCAAATTTTGTTTACACTCCTTTTACATACCGAGGGAAAACTTATCCAACAGTTGAGTCTCTATGGCAGTCGATGAAATATCCCGAGAATAAAAGAGATATAAGATATTCAAAAGCTAAATGGCCTCATACAAGAACTCAAGTTGAAAAAATGGAATCAGGTTTTAAAGCGAAAGAAGCCGGTGATTTTGGAACTGAAGTCATGAATAAGATGAATATAAATTGGGTTACCTTCGAAGGGAAGCAAATCCCATATCGTGTGAATGAAAAAGGCGATCATTATAAAATTATCAAAGAGGCCATGCTGGCCAAGCTTCATCAAAACCCAAAAGTGAAAGAAGTTTTGCTCTCCACAGGGGATTTAAACCTACTTGCCGATCATATGACTAATCCTGATGATCCTCCGGCTTGGAGGTATTATAGGATTTGGATGGAGATAAGAAACTCTCTCAACAATGCGGGAGATGCTTGTAATTAGTCGGATTATTACAGTTTATCGCATTGAGTTTTTCTATTTTTCCTATTCTTTCTTTTCATTTTTACACATCGGGTCAGCAATGGTTAACTGCAGCAAATAAGCAAATTTACCGGGGTTTATTGCGTATGCTAGTTTTAAAGAATTTCAAAGTTACTTTTACTCTTCTTTTAATTCTTTTTTCATTTCGTTCATTTGCTCAATTTGAAAATAACAACCATGATGATTTTGCCAATGCCTACCAAGAAGCGAGACCTAATCCTTGGGATTATGATTTTATACCTGATACACCAGAGGGAAAAAAATTAATCGACCTTTATTCCAATATGCCTTATTTCCCGGCGATTTCTGAACAAATTATGCGTGAGACTTTTAAATACAGAAATGGAAGATGGTCATCGTATGCCACTCAAAAATTTCGTCCGGCCTTTGGACCAGTTCCTTTCAGAGTTCCAAAGAGAATGAAAATGCTTTTTATCGGGCAAGATGCGACTCATGCTGCAGAATGGGCAATGAGTCCTGGAACTGCGGGCTTTGGTGGGCGTGCTCATAGCTTCGCTTCATACTGGAATGTTTATTATAGTGCGGGTTTTACCAATGCCTATACCTATACCATTAAAGGGCAGTATAGCTCTCGAGGAGCTCCTTTTGTTTTAGATGGAAAAATAACGAACACTGCAAGTGGCTACATGGATGAACTTGGTAGCTATATGAAGTCTGTGACTCCCAATGATGTTTGGGCCGTAAGTATGGATCAAGATTCTCCATTAGTTAAATGGCGAAATAAATTCTATGGTGAACTAATCGAGCAACATATAGAAAATGATTTGAAAGTTGTTTTTCTTTTCGGTCAAGCAGCAGGGGACGCGATGGGCTCATTGCTTGAAAGCTCTAACGCAAAAGTTGGTTCTCAATTTGAAGATATGATGGATAGAGTCCAGGTGCCAGAGTTTTATACTGTGGCCGCTGGAGGAAATAATGAAGCCCCAGTTCTTTACAATAAGGATGGAGGAGATCTTTACCAAAGTCTAAGCAAAGAAAGGCTTAGCTACTCAGGCGGAGCATCTTCCAAAGTTCACAAAATACTAGAAGAAAATCACGATAAGGCATTGGACAATATGGTCTTCTCTCAAGCTGGTCCTTATAAAAATGGATTACTTTACCATGCTCAAATTGGTGGGTATGATATGGATAAAATCTATATTGATGGTTCAAAGAAACCAACGAGAAATCTAAAAGGATTTATTTTACCAAGTGGAAAAAAAATAGAAAAAGATCTTTTCGTTATCGTTCTCCCACATCCAACTTATTTAACGAATGTGAAAAATGGGGCCTTTGCCGATCATGTTTTTAGAACACTTCGAATGAAATACAGTGGCCCTGAGTATAACAAATATGGCAAGGCCATGGAAACCTTGGATCGCATCTCTGATAAATCCAAAGCTTCAAAAATTCGAAACGAAGGTTTTCGTGCGGGCGATGAAAAGGTTGATAGTCTTTTTCAGGCAGACTTAAAGCATATTAGGCATCTTGCAGACCCGGAGCATCCTTTTATTGAGCCAGATTTTGAATGGGATGGAACTAAGAAAGTAAGTGATTTTGATAATAAAAAATTATTCTCCTACGATCGAGAAGAGATTGATCCCTCATACTATGACTATGGTGCTCCTTATAACAGGATGATGAATGAATCCACAGCGAAACGAGGACGCCACTCTCAAATGACAATTAATAGCAAAAGAGGGAAGAGCAGGGGCGCACAGATTATTGTGGCCGGCTCTCGAGACTTACCAAAATATGATTATGCGGCCATGGATGAAATGCTAGCGCACGAACCTAATCAGAAATTAAATCCATATGATATTTTTCTTACCAGAACTAGAGAAATCCCTGAGCGCTACCAATACGATAGAGGGCCAACTCCTCCCTATGATTTTCTCTTTAAAAACTTAGATAGAGATAAAATCTATGAAGCAAAGCCAGGTAAAAGTTGGAGTAAAGATGGAATTGATGCTTTTTATATAAGAACTCATCCTAAAGAGATTGGAGATTATGCCCACTACCGGGGAAGTTTTAAAAACCCTAAAGTAATCATTCTGACGGACCCTGACGGATTTGATGGGATGTTAACCTCTGTGGCCCAGTCGGGAACTCGTGGACAGTATTTACAGGGCCTCATGAATGATATGGGAGTTGATGAAAATTATTTAGTGGTTCCAACTGTTCCTTATGGAATGGATGGAGCTTCAGAGGGTGATTGGCAGCATACTATTGAGGCAACGAAAAAATGGCGTGAAGATATTTTTAAACAACTACTGAAAGACTACAATCTGGATGTGATTATTGCTGATGGCAAGTATGCTCAAGAAGAACTGAATCGAATCATTGATCCACTAATGCAGTCAAAAGTTATCAATATAGAAAAGCAAGGCCTGGCAAACGGTAGTGGAATTAAAGAAGCTGCGAAAAGCATAAGAGAGAAAATTGGTGGAGAGTATAAAAGCTTTTTTGCTAGAGGAAAAATGGATAATATTCCTAAGTCGCACTTCACTTATAGAGCTCGCACGTGGTTTGGAACTAGTGGTGATAGGGTTCTTCCAAGTTTAGGATATGAAGAAGGAATTGCTTTTCAAGCAGTTGTTCCAAACTGGGTTGTGGATCAAAAGCCTTTCCTTGATAATTTTACTCAGAAACAAATCGATATGACTTTGAAGAAAATGAATGATTTAGGCTTTGCAAAACCTGATGAAGCTATTCCTGAGTATTTAAAAAGACGACCCATCGCTGGCAAAAATCCTTGTAGTAGTTTATATGGAAAAGGGCTGGACCCTGCTGTTTAAAAATATCCGACTCATTTAATTTTACCTCATCAATTTTCGATGAGGTAATGATGGGTGGACTCGTTTATTTCGACAAATTAGGAAGACTTTTATTGAACTCTCTTTTTCAAGTGAAAGAGGGCTTATACCTTTGCTATATTGCTTTTCGAAATGCTTTATTTGTTCATAGAACTAAAAATGATCTGGCACGACTCAAATGCATCTTTGATGTTTTTGTGGCCCAAATTTACTTCAGTGGAGTTATGGCCATCCCACTTATATTTTTGGTTGCCATTATCGTTGGCAGTATATCAGTTCTAGGTATTTCAGAGCTATCAATGTTAGGAAATACAGATCTTATTGGGAAAATTCTTGTGATGGTCGTGTTAAGAGAAGTTTCTCCCCTGTTCGCTGCTCTTATTATTATTGCTCGTTCAGGAACAGCTGTTGCAACAGAGCTTGGCAATATGCAAGTTAACAAAGAAATTGATTCTCTTCGTTCTATGGGGATAGAGCCTTACTCATATATTGTTTTTCCACGTATTGCCGGAGGAGTGATAAGCCTAGTTTGCTTAGTTTTCTATTTCAATGTAGTGGCCTTAGTTGGTGGTTATATTGTGGCAAGCTTTGTTAAATCAATTCCTTTGGCCATGTTTCTTGATTCTTTGCTTGCTCATATTAGTGCTTTTGATTTTAGTCTTATTATTATTAAAAATGTTTTGGCCGGTTTTATTATCTTTATTATTTGCACCTTTATGGGACTTTCCGTAAGAAAAAGTCCTCATGAAGTACCTCAGGTTACAACCAAGGCCGTTGTTTACAGTATTTCAGGTGTTATGCTTTCAAACTTATTAATCACTTTAACTTATTATTTTGGATGATATGCAGATAGAAAAAATAAAATTTGAGAATGTTGATTTCTACTATAACGAGGATAAAAAAATCTTCGAAAATATCAATCAGAATATCCCCTACACAACACCTATTTAGAA
>CAYGUN010000038.1:0-9186 GCA_964353025.1 uncultured Bacteriovoracaceae bacterium | reverse complement strand
GAATATCCCCTTGAATACAACTTTTTGGCTTCATGGGGCCCTCGGCAGTGGGAAGGGAACATTTTTAAAACTTATTATGGGAATGGTAATTCCGACCAAAGGTTCTCTTTTTATCAATGACATTGATACTTCAAAATGTTCAGTTCAAGAATTTGAAAAATACAGAAAGTTGATGGGGTTTTCTTTTGATACAGGTGGGCTTATTTACAACAAAACATTACTTGAAAATTTAACCTTGCCTCTCATTTACCATCGTTTCTGTTCACCATCTCAAGCTAATGAAAGAGTGATGCACTATCTTGAGAAGTTTGGGATTCAAGAATTTAAAGATATGAGACCTGCTTTCATTCCACCGGGAGTGTCCAAGCTTGCCTTATTAATTAGATCTCTTATCCATTATCCCGAACTTGTGCTTTGGAATAATCCAACGATGGGACTGGATGAAGATTATTTTCCTAAAGTGATTGATCTAGTGCGGGAGTTTCAAAAAGAGCATGGCCTCAAACATTTTTTTGTCGCCAGTGAAGATTTTGAATTTATGAATGTCTTTAGTTTTGAATTAATGAATTTTGAAGGAACTAATGTGTCCATTCTGGGACAGGAGGCAGCGTAATGAAATATAAGTTACACCCATATGAAAGAGCAGTCGGGATTTTTCTGGGGATGACCATATTAGGTAGCTTATTCGTATTAAGCACTTTGGCCGTTAAACAACATTGGTTTGAGGATGAAGTTTCTTATATTACTTACGTTTCAAATGGAAGTCGTATATTTGCAGGTAGTGCAGTCATTTACAAAGGCTTTAAAGTGGGGGCGATTGATAGTATTGAATTCTCACCTGATGATAAAATTGAAGTCGTGTTTAATGTTTATAAAAAATATAGTCACCACTTGATTGAAGGCTCCCAAATGAAAGTGGGGATGTCTCTTTTAGGAGAGAAGTATTTTGAAATTATAAAACCAGAAACTCAAGCTCCTCTTTTGGCGGAGAATACAAAAATTCCGGCCATTGAAAGTATCGATCTAATGAAACAACTAGGTGATAATTTATTAACTAAGGTCGATAGTATTTTAGGTAACCTTGACCAAACTCTTGCCCATACAACAGTGGTGACTAAAGAGTTAGAGGAGCATCTTCCTTATGTCATAAAAAAGGCACCTGATATGACCAGAGATGCGTCCAATATGATGAGTGGGATGAATAAGATTGTCATTCAAATGAATGAGCTACAACCTTTAATGAGACAGTTGGCCACCAGGCTGCCGGAAGGAACTGAAAAAGCAGTGAATGCCCTTGAAGAGAGTATTATTGTCCTTCGGGCCATGCAAAAGTCTTTTTTCTTAAGTGGCGGCGCAGAGGAAGCTCGCGCAGAAATCAAAGAAGAGAGAGCTAAAAAGCAAATTAAGAGGTCTCCTGCTTCCAAATAGCTTATAATATCAATTAATCCAACCCGCACAAATAATTCTCTTTCCTTGAGTCACTCTTAGAACTCGATGTTCATAACCATGAATACCGGTGAGAAATACTGTAAGGACTCCAAACTTAGGAGTTGAGATTTCATAAACTTTCTTTGAGGCTTTATTTTTAAATTGTAAAATACCTCCTTGAATTTTTTCTTGTGTAAGAGAAAGAGTGAAGGCCATTTCGCGACTGCCATCATCATGCCAAATTCCGTCTTCATCATCACCATCTTCTCGGATAGAGATAATATGTTCAGTTTCTTTAATGACAATAAATTTTGATAATTCTAAATGTAGAAGACCTTTGGGTTTTAGGCAGCTACTAAGCCAGGTATCTAAGCTATTCCAGTCCTGATTCTTAATATATGTTGACGCAATAGCCGGAAGAGCAAGTTGTATTTGAATAAATCCATTTTCTTTTAATTTTTCTTGCACTTTGCTTCCCAATTTCCTACTCAGTCTATAATATAAATTCATGAAGTGGAATATTGATCCCGAAATAGTTCGAATTGGTCCAGTTGCGATTCGTTATTACAGCCTTATGTTTGTTATTGGCTTTATGACAATGGACTATTATGTCAAAAAGCTTTTTGTTAAACACGGCAAAGATCCAGCTCTTGTATCAAGCTTAACTAATTATATTGTGATTGGAATGATTGTTGGAGCAAGGCTTGCTCATTGCTTCTTCTATGATCCTGGTTATTATTTGTCTCATCCCTTTGATATTTTGAAAGTTTGGCAAGGAGGACTTGCCAGTCATGGTGGCTATGTTGGAGTAATGGTTGCAGTCTCTTTGTATCTGCGTAAACATAAAGATATGACCTTCCTCTGGATTACTGATTTAATTGCGGGGCCCTGTCTATTTGTAGGGGGACTTATTCGGCTTGGAAACTTTTTTAACTCCGAAATAGTTGGTCGTCCCTCTGATGTTCCTTGGGCCATTGTTTTTGAGAAGATCGATTATTATCCGAGGCACCCGGCCCAGTTGTATGAATCATTGGGCTATTTTTCAATCGCTTTTTTTCTTAATTTCTTGGCCACAAAAAAATATGACTCTTTGAAAAGAGGAGCTGTCCTTTATATCGCCATGATTATTAGTTTCACTTTTCGTTTTTTAATAGAATTTACCAAAGATAATCAGTCCAGTATTTCAGAAGGTCTTGTTCTTAACATGGGTCAATTTTTAAGTTTAGCTTTCATCATATTTGCCAGTCTTATGCTCTTTCGCTTAAGAAAAACAGCAAAGCCGGACTGAAACAGGCGGAAAACTCGCTCAAACCTTTTCTGACATTAACGGTTAATCTTTCTGTAATGTCTTAACACAAGCTAGACAAAGACTTTTAAGATCTTAATAATATTTGAATAATAAATTAATTGACTAGCATGAGGCAGTTTTCAATATTAGAGGAGGGAATCTCATGGAACTCATTCAACAATTTCAAGCCGGTGGCTTTTTCATGTATTTTATTTTGATTTTTGCACTATTAACAGCGGCTGTTATTGGTGAGAGATTTATGGCCCTTTATAAAAAGTATAAAGAGGTTCCAAAAGATTTCAGAAAAACATTACTGGCCTTTGTTGCAGCAGGAGACTTTAAAGGAGCGCAGTCTTTTATTGAAACTTCCGCAGCCGGAACAAGTCTGGGTAAGGTTGCTCTCACTGGTATTAAAATGAGAAGTGCAGGAGCTGCTGATGAAGCTCTCCAAGCAAGAATGGATGAGAGTCTTTCAAAAGAAATTAGTAGTGTTGATAAAAGAGTAGGATTTCTTGCCATGTTTGGTAACGTATCGACTCTATTTGGTCTACTAGGAACGGTTACAGGTCTTATTAGTTCATTTGCTGGTGTTGCTGCGGCTTCCCCTGTTGAAAGAGCCAACCTGCTATCTCAAGGTATTTCAGAGGCACTAAACTCAACCGCTTTTGGTCTTGTTGCTGCTATCCCTGCTCTCATTGCTTTTGCTGTTTTTCAAAACAGAACAGATGCGATTATAAACTCTCTCACTGAAGGTGCATCAGAGATTTATCACGATATTCTTTTTTATAGTGAGAACAACAGCAAAGAAGATACGGCAGAAAGGTTTATGAAAGAAACTGAAGAAGTTTCTGCATTTATACAAAACTAACTCACAAGGAATGTGAGGAGGACAAATGTCTAGAAAAATAGGATTAGGGAAGAAAAAAGATCTTGATGCTCAATTAAATTTGACTCCTTTTATCGATCTTCTCTCTACTTGCGTTTGCTTTCTTTTGATCACTGCTGTTTGGATTGAAATTGGAACTGTTGAGATAAAGCAAAGTCATGGTACGGAAGCAGCCGCTTCTAAGAAAGTATCATATGACTTAGATGTGGTTTTCAAGAGCGAAAAAAGTTTAAACCTCAATCTGAAAAGAAATGGAAAGAGGCTTAAAGCAATTAACGTCAAAGGTAATAACTTTGATGAAGTTATCTCTCAATTAGAAGATATCATTCAGAATAAAATTATCAAAAGTGGAAAAAAAATCATTGAAATTGCAAGTGCGACAATTACTCCAAGAAGCACTGTTAATTACGGGCAGATGGTTTCGGCCATGGATGTCTTAAGAAAGAATCAAATTGTGAATATTGGAGTCATTTCGGTGAGGGGAAGATAATGAGACTCAGTCAAAGCATGGTAGGTGGAAACTCATTTGAAAAGCATCTAATTAATAGAAAGAGAAAGAAAAGTTGGGGGAAAAGGGCCATCGTTATGGCACTAATGCTAACTTCAATGGTTGATATGTTCAGCATGCTTGTGGTTTTTTTACTACAAACTTTCTCAAGCTCTCCTGAGATTCTTATTACAAAAGGAATTGAACTACCAAGTTCTTTTACGCCTTCAATGGTGAAAGAAGCACCTGTGGTTGCTCTTTCAAAAGATGGTAATCTTTATTTAGACCAAATTTTAATTGGAGAGATTAAAAAATCAGTAAGAAATCCTAATAAACTGATGAAGAAATTATCTGAAATTAAGACTTCATGGTCAAAAAGTCATCCAGGAATACCTTTTCCAGGTGAGATCAATATGCAAGCTGATAGAGAAGTTCCAAGTACTATTGTTTCGCAAGTTATGGGTATTTTAACTTCAGGACAGTTTGAGGCCATTGAGCTAGCAGTTATTGGGGGCAATAGATGATTCGAGTCCTACTTACCTTTTTACTCTTAAATACTGTCGTCTGTTTTGCAGACGATTATTTAATTCAAGAGATGGAAACACTTAAAGACTCATTAACTTATGATGACCCAGCTCGCAATGAACTAACTCTTAGGCTTGCTGATCTTTATTTTGAGACATCAATTAAAGAAGGCATGGACTTAGATCATGAGCGTAAAAATAAGGCACTTATTCTTTATAAAAGTGCTCTTGAAGGGACAGATGGACTTAAGGCCGTTGAAGGGAAGTTAAGAATTAAAGTGAATTTTCAAGTAGCAAGAATTTTAGAAAAATTAAAAAGAGATAAAGAAGCAATTAAAATATTCGAAGAAGTCTATTCTAATCAAAACACACCAAAAGAAATTAAAAGAGAAAGTGCTTTCTCTTTGGCAGCTTGGTACGAAGAAAAAGCAAGCTTTTCCAAGGCCAATGAGTTCTATTCAGCGGCCATTAGTCTTTGCTCAACAATTGATACCTGCAATTTTGCTCACTATAAAAGAGGTTGGTTGCTTTACAAAGAAGTTAAGCTTGATGAGGCCATAGCTGAACTAAAGCTCTCTTTATGGGATAGTAAAGGCCAAATTCGAGATAAGGTTTTACAAGACTATATCATGTTTATGTCGAATCGAATTACTGATGGGATTAGTGAATTAAAAGAATTAGAAGATCTTGAAAAAAAGACTGGTAAAAATGATTTGGTCATAACATTAGCAGAGAGTTTCTACACAGCGGGTAATCGCCAAGCAGGGGCGCACCTTCTTTCACATATTGATAAGAAAGCGCCAAGTCCTTATTACAAGATAAGACTGCTGGAAGAAAATTATGGTTTTAGAAATTGGGACAAGTTTAACTCTTATCTCTCTGCTCTGGAGAAAGTCAACGCAAGTGAACTTCCAACTAAGAAAGAGCAGGCAAAAGAAGTTGTTAATATTTTAAGACGCCTGGTGGTTCAACTTGATGCAGAGGTTGTGAATAATAAAGATGCGGTTAAGTATCTTAAAAGAAGTATTGATCTCTATCTTAAATATTACCCTCGCGATGAGATGAGAAAGAAAATGATGTCTGGTTGGCTCAAAATGGAAGATGACCAGAAGAAGAAAATAGCAAGATTAGATATTTGGATTGGAGAGGAAGTTGCAGATAACTCCCCCAAAGATGAAATTATTAAGCTTCGTCAGAATAGACTTTCTATGGCACAAAAAGAAAAAATGAATGAAATCGTTATCTCTGAGGCCATGGCCATTGCAGCTCTTTTTGAAGGTTCAAGCGAGGCACGAGAGTTTGAATATGTAGCAGCAAGAGAATATTACGGAATGAAAAACTATGATAAGGCCCTGCCTTTATTTAAGTCATTGGCCGCAATTAAAGACAAGGCAGATAAGTGGTCAGTTTTATCTCAAAACTTAGTCTTAGATATTTATAACCAACAGAAAAATTATCAGGCCATTATCGGTCAGGTGGATAGTTGGTCAAAAAATGAAAATATTAAACATGATTCAGTTGCTAAGAAAGAGCTGGGTCAAATGAGCATGGTGGCAAAACAAGCAAAATTTGAAATGGCCGCATCTCAAGGGGAAACTAAAGAAGCATTGGAAACATTTTTTAGTTTTTGTATGGCCGGTGAGTTTGCTGATAAATCCTGTTTAAATGCTAAGGTCCTCTCAGTTAAGTTAGAAGACCAGCAAAAGCTAGTTTATTTGTTAGAAAAAGAAAAAGATGAAAAAGCTCTCATGGTTGAATATGAATTAATGGGACGTTTCTCAGAAGCGGCTAAGTTACAAGAGAAGTTTAATCTTAATTCCAAAGCGACTTTAGAAGACTATTTGAAAATTTCACTTCTTTATGAACTAGATTTTAATTTTCAAAACAGAGATAGGATTCTCACTAAAATGGTTTCAAAGATTAAAAAAGATAAAGAAATTGATTTTAAAATGGAACCTCTTATTTATATGACATTAAGTGAAGCAGGACTTATTAATGAGAAGTCTCTAAGTATTCCATGGTCTTTGAAAACTAAACTAAGACTGGCTCATCGTTTAGAGGTGAAAAATTCAAATAAGAAAACTCAAAAGATCATTCTCTCTCAAAATGAATCTATGGGACCCGCTTGGGGAAAACTGATTTTAACTAAGTTGCAAAAACTTGATGAGGCCCAATCGAAGATAAGTTTTTATGGCAGAAGAAGTAAAACGCTATTTAAAAGAAGAACAGATAAGCTAACTGCATTTAATGAAGAGGCCAAAAAGCATCTTGAGGGTGCCAGATCAGAGACCAGAATTTATATCCTTGATATGCTGGTGAATGCCTATAATAATCTTTCTCAAGAAATTTTAAATACCCCGCTGCCTAAAGACTTAGATGAAGAAACCTTAAAAATGGTTCAAGGCAATCTTAAGCAAATGTCAGATCCCTTTGTTCAGGTTGCCTCAGATTATCTTCGCCTTCAAAATGAGCAACTAAAAGCAGTTTCAGATCTCGAGAAAAGAAACGCCATTGCAGCTAATATTAAGCAAGAAAAGAAAGACTATACGTCTTTTATTACTTTTGAATCAAAAGATTATCCAGTTGTGGCAAGCATAGATTCTAATAAGCCAAAAGCTGTTATCGAAAAACTTAAAGTAATGCCAAAGAATCCTTTGGCGTTGAAAGAATTAGAAGATTATTACAAGGCCAATAAGTCTGCACGTTTGGCCGCATATTTTACTGGTAGACTGTCAAGTCTTCAGAAGTAGGTGAGTATGAAAAAAGCATTATTAGTTTTAATGGTTCTCATGATTTCACTTTCTTCATTTTCTCAGGAAGAGAAGAAAGCCATCCGTTATAGAAAAAGCGGGAAAATTGATTTTGAGGCCCTTTTAATTGAAGGGGAAAACAAAAAGGCAGAAGTTGCTGTTGTGACCGGAAATAATGGTGACAAAGACTTAGGCCTTTTAAAACTCAGAGAAGATTTTAATGATTTTATGGCCAATGATGCTGGGGAGGAAGTTAAGTGATATCAATTCAAACTCCAGACGGTGAATTAGTAAAAGTTTTACATAATGTCATGAATTCAGAAATTGGATTACATGGCCTTTTTGGTTTTACGACTAAAGAGAATGCAAGAAATAGAGAAATTTCTAGAAAGAGGCAAGGCTTTGAATTTAACTCCTCTAGGTGGAAATGTGAGTTTAAAGTCCAAGCTCAAGGTGATTCTTGGGAACTAACAGATCTTGAAAACTGTGAAATTCTAAGACGTGAAGAAAAGTCATGGCGACTTAAAACTCCGGTGGGAGAATTTGTCTTAAGCCAAGTCGCTAACGCCAGTGTTTCCGATACTTTGCTACCAGAAGGTGAGCAAGAAGATCTATGGAATAGTAAATACACCAAGATAGTGCTTGGCCTTATGACTTTGGTTCTTCTGACACTTGGAATCTTGAATTTCCTTGATACTGCGCAAGAGGAAGAAGAAGAGAAGAAAAAAGAAACAATAACTGTCACAATCGTTCAGCAACCTGAAGCTGTTAATGTACATAGAGCACCTCCCATTAAGGCGAAACCTTTAACACAAGCCCAGAAGTCCCACCGAGCGGTGAAAAGAAATTTAGGCTTTCTTGGAATGGTAGGAGATAAATCTTTATCAAAAGTTACTGGAGGCGTCCCTCAGAAATTGAAACAAGCAACAGCAGGAGCTGGCGCTGGTGGAGATGCTGGTAGTGGAGGCGAGTTGGTAGTGGGCCTTGGTAAAGGATTAAAAAAGACAACAGTTGGAAATACCGGAGTCGCGGGTCTTGGTGGAATTGGAACTAAGGGGCAAGGCGGTGGTAAAGGTGGCTATGGTAATACTATGGTTGCTTCTGGTGAAGGCGTAGGTGTTTCAGGCATCTCTATTTCCAGTAGTGAAATGGTTGTGGATGGTGGACTTAGTCGTTATGCCATCAATGCCACTATTGCAAAATATTTAAATCAAGTACGAAGATGTTATGAGGATCAATTGAAGTATAACCCTGCCTTGGAAGGACTGGTAACAGTGGCCTTTGAAATCGCGGGTAGTGGGATGCTTAATTACTCAAAAGTTCAGAAGTCTTCACTTGGAAATCAAAAAGTTGAAAAATGTATAACAACTAAGATGATGAGCTGGAAATTTCCTAAGCCAAAAGGTGGAGTTAGCGTAAACGTTAATTATCCATTTATGCTTAGACCAGTTGGAAACTAATTCTTAGTAGGGGAGAATATTAATGCGTTTTCTGTTATTAGCAGCACTTATTCTTGGTGTCGTTTCTTGTAAAGATAATCCTTATCCCGTGGATATAAACTCTTCAAATGTAACGGGCGAGGGAAAGCCTGATGAGGTGATAAGGCGCTCAGGTCTTTCGGCTGATGTTCCTGATATCATTTCATTTACGGAAGGCTTTCAAGATCAGCACACGTTTAGAGTTGCAGTTCCTGAGCCAGGAACTCCTGAAGTTGAAATTAAGAATCTTCCGGATGGGGCCACCTTTGATCCTGAAACCTATACTCTTTCATGGACACCAGGTTTTTATGATGGCAATGATCCAAACGAACCATCTAACAAGAG
>CAYGUN010000037.1:0-14049 GCA_964353025.1 uncultured Bacteriovoracaceae bacterium | reverse complement strand
ATCCTCAGCCTATAGAGCAAAAGATCAAATTCAGGCCACAGATGAGCAAATAGCCGCGAGCCTTCGAGGTGGGAAAGCCGTTAATGAAACTGGTTATATCCATTTTGTTAAAAGTACGAACACTGATGGCAATGATATTTGTAACAACACTGGAGTTACCATTTGTTATGACGAAGATGACTTGGTCGATTGTGGTGCCTTACCTGGTAGCGCCCTTTCTGCTTTTAGTAGTGACTGCTACACCAAAAACAAAACTATAAGCAATTCAAGCCTGGCCTTATGGCAAGCCAAAAGCAATGGCTTCTCTGGAGAAGGTAATTGGAGTTTAGTTTCCAAGGCCTCTGACACTTCTGCCAACGTACGCGAAGTTTGGCGCGATCTTTCAACTGGGCTGGTCTGGAGTGATGTTGTCACAAGCAGTAGTTGGTGTCGTGCTACAGGTAATTTTGAAAATGAAGGTAATTGTGATGGAAACAATACGGCAAACCATAATGAACTTAATATCTGCGAAGTGGCATCCACCGACCTAGAAAGGCTTGGAAAAGGAAATATAAATGGAAGTGCAATGGCCGAAAAAGTCATCCACTGGCGTGTTCCAACCAGAAACGAAATACTTCAAGCTGATATTAATGGAATCAGATTTGTCCACCGAAGCCTAAGAATGGCCGTCAGAGATGAAGATAGTGCACTTAATATTTGGACATCAACCACTGATGGAGACAACGATAGTAACGCTGTTACTTATAATGCTCTTACTGGTCAACTAGACAGTGTGAGTAAAACGACAAATAGAAGTATTATCTGCGTTGGCTGGATTGTGAAAATTTAATATGAATCTCAATGCTAGTTATGACGCTGCCATAGCCCGCCTTAAAAAAGGACAACGAGTTTTAGACAAACTTGAACCAAATGAAATTACTTTTTTAAAAAATGCTTTAACTGAAAGTAAAAATCATCCGGAACAACTTCAAAAAGTTTTATGCCTCATTGAGAACACCCGAACACTGACTCAAGAATTTGAACCAGGTTTAGTCGCACTTTTAAATGAAACGACACTCAGTCCCAATCTTATTATCTACACTCTCAATGCTTGCCGGAAACACTCCATTGATTACCGAGTAAAAGTTGGAGAGAGGATAAGTGCTGATTTTTTAAAATCTCTCATGCATTTAGTACACCACCCGGCCCCAGAAGTGGTAGAATGGACCTTGAGAGTCATTGATGAGTGTGGGCCTCAAGGAGTCTTTTTCTACAAGGAAATTAAGGCCATTAAACCTAAATTTTCTTGGATATTTAACAAGCACCGCAGGGCCACAGTTCAACTCATCGATATGTTTCATAAGAGGTGGGCAAGTGGACCAAATTCTGAAAATGCTAGCGAACCAGAAAAATCCTGAAGAGTTTATTAAACTTATTGAGCAACTACAAAATGCTTCGGGGAAACCCTTTGTTGATTTAGCTGACTACCAAGATGCAAAGTTTAATCTTCGCCCTGATGAAAAAGTCACACCTGGAAAATTTAAAGCCGATCCTCTCCTACCTGGTGGCTATAAGGCCCATCCCAGAACAATTGAGGCCATGAAAAAAAATATTCTTATGGCCGGAGAGGATGTCACTGAACTCTCTATCCCTTATGACTGCGTTCAGTGTAATGCTCACTTAGATATTCAATTTTGGAAATTTTGCCCTCATTGTGGCAGTCAATTTAAAGATGTGGGAGATAAATTTTGAAATTTGATTTCGAAAAAATTCTCTCTGTGACAACTGAATTTTATAAAAGAGCAACAGCTGATATCATAATTGGTTTTCACTTCCGAAATATTAAAGACTTTGATAAGCATATCCCTCGAATTGCAGCATTCTGGGAAATTCAAATTATGGGGAAAACTCAAAAGAAAGTTGATCCTCCCTTTGATCTTATTAATCTGCATTCCATGCTTGGAATTAAAGTCGGGCAACTTAATAGATGGGTTACTATTTTTAATGAAGTACTAGAAGACTTTAGAAATCAAGATGGGCATCATATCGGAGAATATCTTATTTGGAAGGAGAAGATTGAGATTTTTCGCCGGAAGTTTTTAACAAATCCCCAGTTGTTTTCTGATAAGGGTCAATCGCATTAAAAACTTGTTTAAAAAATTTCTCAAGTGGTGGCTCACCTTTCACATCATCCAATAACCAATTGCGAGTATAAAGCTGCTTCACTCTTAGGGCCTCAGCGCGGGCCATACTTGGAGTTTCAAACTCAACAAAGGTCATCTCATAGCCCACAATTTTTCCCACATAGCCTCTGATACATCCGGTTCCATAATCAGAGCACTTAATCCCACTATTCATATCTTTTGGAAGCACTTCACGAGCATTGGGATCAGCTTTAATAATTTTAAACATGATATCTGATTTTGAATAAGTTGGTTCAACTAGTGGTTCATCAGAGCAAGAGCATCCGAATATAAACAGAAGACTTATAATTGAAAGCAATCTCATCATTATATTAGAAATGGAGCCTCACATTGGCAGCAATAATTTTTGCTAACTCAATTCCAAAATCATCTTTTTCTTTATGTGGAGTTTTAGCAGTCACTTCTAAATCAAGAATCCCAATCTGAACTCTTGGAGTTACTGTCACATACTCAGGATCATACATTCCAGTAATGGCAAAATGGAAGGCCTTCCATCCCCAAAGCATTTTAAGCCCACCATAAAAACCATCGTCAACTTTATACTGTTCTCTATAATGAACGCCTGCAAATGGAGTCAGGTCAAAAAAGAGTACTTCAAATTTTCTTTCAGCATGAAGTCTATAAAGAGGAGAATTTCCCACATACAGAGGACGAGCTCCAGGAATTTGTTCCTGAACATTCTCATCATCGCCTTTCATCTCTTTTAGCCTTAACTCATAAACTCCTGCAAAAAACTTTGAAGTTCCATCGTTATAGCCAATATTAAAATCCAGGTTAGCTGTTGTTGTTTTTGTTCCGTCAGCGCTGAAATCTATATCTTCAGTCGTTGCAGCATCCGCTGCAGTAAGCGCCTTAATCTGGTCAGATCTGGTCATTCCATAAATAAATAGCTCTGACTTCCATTTATTTTCATGAGCTAGGTCTATATCAAAACCAACTTTTCCAGTCCCTACAACGTAAGCATCAAGAAAAAGTGTTCCTGAAGTAAATGAAGTCGGACAATCCGCAGTTGGAATTCCTAATTGAGCACAAAGCTCTGCACCCGTAACTGTCGAATTAGCAGCTGTAAGAGAAGCACCAATTGAAGCTTCGACTCGAATAGAAGGAAGTGCTTCGACCTCCCCCATGCTCCAACCAGGTAACCAAATCCCAAGCCCAGCATCAGCTTTTACTAGCTGTTCTGTATTTTTATACTTTTGATAAGCAGCATCCATTTGGGCCTGACTTTTTGAATCAATAGCATCCCCTACTTCATCAACAAAATCTTTAGCATTTTCACTGCCCGCTCCATCAATATTGAGTCTAAAATAATCTCTTTTATAAGAACGCATAATATCGTCTGTATTCAGCCTGTCATTCATTAACCAGTATCTATCAATACTTTTCCTGAAGCCTTGCTGAGCAAAAACTGATGTTGATAAAATAAGTAGAAACAAAATCCCTTTCATAGAAAACTCCCTAGATAATTCCTCTCTTTATTATGGGGAAAATCAATGTGAGCGTCGAGAATTATTTCTTAAAGCCTTACGATAATGGTAAGGATTCACCATGCCATTTGTGCCCCAAATTCCTTTTTTCGTCCCATAAGAATGGTAGAAGTGTTGTAAGTAAGAATTTTTTTGTGACTGTGATTGAAATTTTGAGAAGGGATAAATAATCGCAAGTCCATTTTTAATTAAACTTAAACTAATATCGATTTTTCCTAAATGAACTTCAGCAATAAGCCTTTGGTATATGTCTTTTTTAGATGTCACCCACCACACTTTTTTACCCTGAATGAGATCGCGAAGATAATCTCGGGCCATCTCACCTATTTTATTTTTTCCTGAAATGTCTTTTTGCTTGAGCTCTGGAGCATCGATATAGGCCAGGCGGATTTTCTCCACGCTTCCAAAGCGAGTTCGCACCTTAATGGTATCTCCATCAAGAACTTTTATGACTACCCCTTCATTCTCAATCTTTTTACCTGGCCCAAAAGGGATAAAGAGCGTCACTATTAGAACAAAGAGGAGTATTTCGTGGGGGATGTACTGTTTTTGGCCCATAGTGACACTCCTTATAGAATAAGGTATGCAAGGAGTTATAAAAAATCATTTGGAGAAAGCATTGAAAATACAAGAGCAGGTAAAAGAGCATTTCCAATTTCGTCTCGTTCATGTGGATAAAAATTCAGGCGCACGAGCTGGTGAAATTATTACTCCTCATGGGGTTATCCCAACTCCTGTTTTTATGCCAGTTGGAACTCATGCTGCGGTTAAAGCGCTTCAGCCTAAAATGCTGGAAGATATGGATACCAAGATTATCCTCTCCAATACTTATCACTTACACCTCTCTCCAGGCTCAGATCTAGTGAAAAAAGCCGGAGGCCTACATAAATGGATGGGCTGGGATAGACCGATTCTCACTGACTCTGGTGGCTTTCAAGTTTTCTCACTTCAAGGAAACTCTATCACTGAAGAGGGATCTGCTTTCAAAGATCACAAGGGTAATAAAATTATGCTGACCCCTGAAACGTCAATTGGAATTCAGCAAAACCTTGGCTCTGATATTATGATGGCCTTCGATGAATGTATTCCTCACCCGGCCACACGAGATTACACCAAAAATAGTATAGATAGAACCCACCGCTGGCTCGATCGTTGTATTAATACATGGGATAACCCAAAACAGGCGCTGTTTGGAATCATCCAAGGCTCCATTTATGATGATTATCGTAAAGAATGTGTGGATGCCGTATGCTCGCGGGATCTTCCGGGCTACGCCATTGGAGGAGTCTCTGTTGGAGAAGGCCCTGAGTTAATGGAAAAAATAGTTCATTACACGGCTCCACTCATGCCAAAAGATAAACCACGCTACGTAATGGGCGTGGGAAACCCAGAAGATCTTTTAATGATTTGGGAAAATGGAGTTGATATGAGTGATTGTATTATTCCAACCAAATTTGCCCGAGGTGGAACTGTCTTTACCAGTCGAGGAAAAATCAGAATTCAACACAAGAACTATCGACGTGATTTTTTTCCACTTGACCCGTCCCTAGATGATTATGTTAACAAGAATTTTACTCGCTCCTATATCAAACACCTCTTTGACTCTAATGAGATTCTAGGTGCCATGCTTGTGACTCAGCACAATATCTCTTTTTACAAAAACCTGGCCGAAAAGGCCCGTGAGGCGATTTTGCAAGATCGCTTCTTGGAATTTAAAAAAGAGTTTTTGGATGGCTATTTAAAGCAAAAAAAGTAGCTCTTTCCTTATTTAATTAGCCCTCATATGGTGCATTGCCCCCTTGCGAATAAAAACGAAAATGCTAGATTTTTTGTCACTGAAAAGGATGATTATGAAAACTCTAGTATTAGCATTGCTTATTGCAACCAGCTCTTTTGCAGGAAATAATGAGCGCAAACTCAACAGGGTTTTCAAATGCCTTACAAAAAACATCACCAAGCAGGTCAATGGCCGCAAAACAATCGATCAAAGTTATGAAATTTTAAAAAAATTAAGAGTTGATGGTAACCACAAAGCGGCCCTTCAGGCCTGTAAAGAACTTAGGCAAGACGAAACCAATAATAAGACATACATGGGCCATAGAGATCTTACTAAATACTCTCTAGAGTTTTATGAAAAACATAAAGATGCAGAAGCGCAAATCGTACATCTCATGGCAAGCTATCAGGCCCAGTGTAAACTAGCAGGCTTTGATTTCAATGTAGGAGTAGTTTACAGCTTTGGGATCGGTGCTAAAATCGGAACATGTACCACGAACCTCGGAAACTCTTTTACCACCATTGTTCCTTCACTTTTAAAAGGTGCAGGAGCAGGAGTAAGTCTGCTTTTTAATGTCCATAACGTGGGCTACAGTTTTACAGATAACTTGGATGACTATGGCCTTGTCCTTGGACAAGGGTATGTTGCTGCATGGGATGAAGATGAATCAGACAGAAAGAGCTATGGCCTAGGCATTAACTGGTTTATTGGCTCAAGATATATCCACGTTCTAAAAATAGTACCAGTCAGAGGAAAAATGACGACACTACTTTCTATTTGGTAGCATCAAGCTTTTTAATTTTATCCAAAACAGCTGCAAAATGACCGTTACATTTTTTCTGTGGCTGCATTATCCCTATATATTTAACCTTGGAATAAAAATCTTTTAAGACTTCTCCGGTGAACTCCCCTTGTTCAATCAGGACTGGGATGTTTCTTAAGATAAGCTCTCTGTTTTCATAGACCATATCTTCTGCTAATTGCCATGATTCATCAGCAAATTCTGAAATAAGCTTAGTGGCAAGCTCTGAGTCAGATTTTGTCTTGAATTCCTTATCCATTGGTAGGTCAAAATATTTATCCGTTAAACCTGATTCAAATAATAGTTTTCCAATAGTTTTTTTGGCCTGTTCTAAATCGTTTGAAGCTCCGGTTGAAAAAGCATCTAGACTTGGCATGTCTTTCTTATCGATATTATAGATTTCTCGAATAAGCATCGCTTCCGCCGCACGCCCTGCCAGAAGTTTCGCCACTTTGACCACACCATCGCGTCTGGTATAGGCAAATTTAGAATGTGTTGGATCGTAACCAGCATAACCCAAATACATTCCGTCACTTTTAATACTAATGATTCTGAGTTTTTGTCCTGTAACCCCATCGATATTCAAAAGCCCATGGCCCAATTCATGAGCAGCCGTTAAAGTGGCTTCATCTAAGCCTGATAAGATTCTCTCTTTGGCAAGCTCCGTCACATTTGTCACTTTCTCTAAGGACTCTTTATTTTTTAATTCAAATTTCAAACCAATCTGAACATCTCTTTTTAAATAATCTTCATTCTTATTATACCAAAGCCCGTAGTAATTATCAGAGACTTCCAGTGAAATCGTACTATTTTTAATATCACCTTTCTCTTTTAAATTAAGTAGAGCGACTCCAATTTCAGCACTAAGTTTATCTTGAGTTAATTTACGAAGGGCACGAGCTCCCTCTTCATGGCTGAAGAAAATATCAGCTCCTATTTTTACAAATTCATCAGAGAAATTGATGGCCTTAACTCCATGATTAACTCGAAAACTTTTCTCTAGCTCTGCTAAGAATTTTCTAAAGATGGCCTCTCTGGTTGATTGAACAGTTGGTTGCATGACTTCAAAATAAGTTCTGGCAATAAAAGCTTCATCGTATCCGGCCTCAAGTAAATATTTGCGAACATCTGATTTTTTCAAATTATCATAAGCGGCCATCCTTAAATCATCTGATGGGCTATCCTTGAAGGCATCTTCCAAATCATTACTAGTAAAAAGAAGTGTAAACTTTCTTAAATCTATTTTCTCACCATTAGGCAGTGTTAAAAATCTTTCATCTAATACATCAAAAAACTTTTTACTAATTCCATTACGGGCCTGGTTTTGACCATTTTGTTTGTAGCCTGCGTTATCAAATTCATCAAAATTAATGACGGCGCCTTCTTCTTTATGAGCAAGTAAGGCATCATGAAACTCTGACATATATTCAGGATTCCTTTTGTCTCCATAGATTAATCGAACGGCATCATCTTCTGTTGTTAGTTGCCCTACATTGATATTCACTCTTTTATCAGCATCACCATAACGAGAGAGAGCAAGCCCTTTGCCTAGTTCTGTTTTCCCTGTTCCTGTTGGGCCAAGTAAAAAGATACTCATAGCATTTTGCATATCATGGTTCATGGCCCTTGCTATCATGGCATCAGCAATTTTTTTCGTAACCTTCTCTTGCCCCATGACTCTTTTATTTAGTTCACCCTCAAGGGTTAGAAGTTTTTTCGCATACTCTGGATTAAGCATTGGGTCCTCTATTCCAAGGTCAGCTTTCGGAACATCAAACTCTAGCTTCTTACCACTATCCATCTCAACCACTTCAATGGCTTCAATTCCATTGTTTTTTGTATATTTAACTTTGAGACTTGAACCCTCTTCAACACCAAGCTCAAAGAAAGCTTTCTGAACAGAGAGTTTAATAATTCTATCAGCAAGTGACTTCACAACTCTCAGTCCATCTGCTGATTTATAATTATATTTAGTTAGAATTTGAGACAAATTATTATCAATACTTAATATGACATTAAAGCTATCTTTGTATTCAGCAATAGTTTTCCTTAATTCCTTCTCAATAGATTCTTGAGCTCCCTCAACAGATAATGGAGGAATCATTAACGCCAGATCAGTTCTTGCTATATATTCTGGAGCAATGGCATTTTTAGAATTTTCAGACCCTTTATTAGATGTTTGCTTTAAGTATCTTCTCACATCTGCTTCTGTAACTTTTTTCCTTAAATTATTAATTTCAACGCGAGAATAGTTTTTTCTAGATTGATAAGTATTATTATCAGCTCCCTTATTAGAAGTTTCTATGATGATGCAGTTTCTAAAATCCATTTTTTTGCCTTTGACTGTGGCAAAACCAGTATCTTTTAATTCTAATAATTGATCTCTAATGGCAGGATCTGCTTTTTCAATTTCATCTAAAAGGATAACCCCTGGTGCATCTCCGTATTTTGCTTTATAAATTTCAAAAGGAGTTGGCTTATCATGATCTTTATAACCTTCTGAAGCTCCAAAAATTCTATTGGCATCACTATCGTGTCCCATCCCATTCATTCTGATATCAATCATGGCCCCATCAAAAACGACTTTTGCAATGACTTCAGCAATGGCCGTTTTCCCAGAGCCTGTAAGGCCTGTGAGAATCACAGAGCGGTTAAGCTTTCGACTTAAAATGCCATCATTATTCATTAAATCATTCTGAAACATCTCAATCATTAAATCGACGATTTTATCAAATTCAGGTTCACGCTCAGTTAGAACCATATTAAGCTCTTCTTTAATTTTATCTGCAAGTTTAAAAGTCTCTCCTAACGTTTCTGCGTTGTATTTCACGGGAGTAAACCAAATTTGATCTAATCCCTGTGCGGCCTTATCTTCGGGACCAATACCTGCATGAAGAGTTTTATTTTGAGCACGACCTTTTTGGCTTGATTCAAATTCAAGGCTATAGACCTCATTAATAACAGGCTCTCTGTTACGACTAGAAACATCGGCAAAGACTGTCGTTCGTTGGTAGACCAGTTGCTTAGAAGATATGGCCTTCGCCGCAAGAGCTTCTTCGCTGGCCAAATGCTCAGGAACCGGAATTCTCATATTCATGGGATCTGAAACTTGGCCAATACCTGTTTTTTCACTAAAGCCACCTAAAAGGTTTTTCTTTTTATCTGTATCAAAATAGAAAACCTTGGCTGACTTATTAATACCTGGCTCAAAATGATAAACTCTATTTCGAAGAGTATTCTCTTCTCCATTTGTTATAAATTGGACAATATAGCGTTTGCCTTTAATTGCTTTTTGATTGGTGGTTACATAGACTTCATTAATTTCTGGATTAGCAACTTTAGTTAAATCACTTAAGTCCATATCTTCATAATCGATCTTATAGAAAACACCATGCTTATGAAAAAATAGATAATAGCGATTATGAATTTTAAGTAAGTTAACTTCTTCACCAATAACTCTATAGTCTTGGTTAAGCTTAATTTCTTTATAATTATAGCCTGTCTTCCCTTCTGCAAGCTTTGCGCTTCCCCCTAAAATAGGCTGCTCATAAACGGCCAGCTCTTGATTGGATAAATCGACCATATCGGGAATTTGAGGATTCGTCTGCCAGTGCATGAGAGAGTTACCAGTTTGCTTATTAGTAATACCAATCAGGAATCCCTTATCTTTCATTGGATCGCCAATAAAGAAAGGAGTGACTAAGTCGTAGGACTCAGGTCCCAATCCAAAGCCTCTGATAATGCCTTTTTCAAAATCTGTAAGACCGTCTCCGGCAAAAGAGGAAAGAGTAAAAAAGAGTAAAAAAAGGAGTGTCTTTATTTTTGCTAGTTTGCTCATTGAAACAAACTAATAAACCAGCGACGCAATGCATAGCCATTTTTTCGCTGCGTGTAAGATTAACTTATCTCTATGAAAATAATTCACATTAAACATATTGATTTCAGGTAGTTAGAAGACATTACAGACAAAGGGGGTAGTGTAAGAAAGGCCCTCTTAAAGCAAGAAGGCCCAATCTTATTAAATAGATTCTATTGCAGTAGAAATAAGTTTTGTAAGCTTCTCTAAGTCCGCATACTTTACGTTATAGAACATCGAAATGCGAAACTGATTCTTACCCAGTTTTCTATAAGCATCAATATCATAAACAATATTGAGATCTCTTAATCTCTTTATCAATCCATCCACGGGGATCTTCTCATCCACATTAATAGTGGCCACTGCATGTGATCTAAACTTGGCATCTACGACATAAGGACTTAAGTACTCTTTAGATTCGGCCCAACCATATAGAAGATCTGCTTTCTTTTTTGCCTCAAGCGCAACAGCTTCAAACCCTTTGGTATTCATCTCTTTCAAAGTTTCATTAATCAGGTAAAGCCCACACACACCTGGTGTATTATAAGTTTGGTTCTTAGTTGAATTATCAATGGCCAGTGACCAGTCCATAATAATCGGACGATAACGAGAACTGTCCTTGCCAATTTTTTCAACTCTTGCCATTGCTTTGGGAGACATAAAAGAAATAAACAAACCACCTTCTCCTGAGAAAACTTTTTGAGGAGAGAGGTAGAAAAAATCTGTTTTAGAAATATCGCAAGCAATTTGTCCCGCTCCAGAAGTCGCATCAACTGCCAGAATTGTTTTATCATCAACTTCACACAGGCTTGAGAGCTGAACTCCAGTTGAAGTTTCATTTAACGTGCAACAAATAGTATCCGCATTAGGGGTATTTTCAGGGTTTATCCCTTGTCCAAATTCAACCTTGTTTTCTAGGGCCTCAATCCAAGGAATATTCTTATGGGCCTGATGCCACTTGCTAGAAAACTCTCCACAAACAAAGTGAGAAGAGCTTTTCTCAACCATTCCAGTTCCAATCATATCCCACAAAAATGTGGCCCCACCGTTCCCAAGAACGACTTCGTAGTCTTTGGGAATAGTAAAATAAGTTCTCATCCCTTCCTGAACTTCCTTTACCAGCTTTTTTACCTCTGGCTGCCTGTGGCTGGTTCCAAAAAGCTTGGTTCCAGTCTCTGCCATTGATTTTATATGCTTAGTTGGGATTAAGGCCGGGCCACTACCGAAGCGTGGATCACTTGGAATAAGCTCTTTAGGTACCTCAAAATTCTCGAACATGGATGACTCCTTAAAAGTTTTGTTATGGCGGCATTATAGCGAGTCAATGCCCATTTCAAAAGGTCTAAAAATGCCCGTAATTGAAAAGATTTCGTGACATGGAATAATAAATAAGTGAGAGGAAGCGCTTGAAGGCAACTGTATTACTCAACTTAATTCTATTTTGTTTTTGTGCTTATGCCCAAGAAAGGGAGAGCTTCGAACTTAATCGGGGTTTATTCACCATGGGAACACTCACAGAGTTTCCCGGGGCCTACCAAGTAGATACTCAGGGCACAAAAAGTGGCAATTTTGATTTCAATCCCTATTTTGCGTTCGGACTCGAGTTCACCCTGCCTAAACCTTGGTTCTGGATGACTGAAATTGGGATTACCCTACCAAAAACCACTCCCGACGAGGCCCTCACTATTTACACCATGTTTCTTCGCACAGACTTTGCCTACCTTACTCTCTACGACAAACTTAAACTTTTGATTGGAACAAGTTTAATGGTAACGGTTATGAAAGGAAATGGTGGGACCACCACTTTAGGCAACGCGGGAACTTCAACCACTTTTTATAGACCAGAACTTACTCAAACAGCAGTCAATAACACTCTAGACTTGGGCCTTGAATATCAGTTCAGTAAGCATTGGAGCACTCGCTTACAGGCCATCGCTTACCAAATCTTTAATGCTGAAAAAACCCAATATAGTTATACCTTGGGAGTGAATTATTATTGGGGGTATAAGTGATAAAGCTTCTTTTGCTCAGTATATTACTTATCCCTTTTGAGACTTATGGCTTTACCCTCTTTGCTAACGTGACTCTTCAATTTGCCAATCCCGTCGTGCCTGTTTATGTCATCGATGATGGAACGAGCGCTTGTGCTAATGGAAATTTCACAGAAGATGATTTGGTCAATTACACCACCGATGCCATTCAGATGTGGAATTTGGTTTCAACCAGTACACTTAATCTTCAATTTGCTGGAAAAATTGATCCAGGAAATACAGATTACACCACTGGTGAGTTATGTAATTGGGCCGCAAGTTATCCTCCCGCTGATTGTGGTAACGCCACTAAAGTCCCACAAGTTAATGGAATTTATATAGCTTGTAGTACAAATAATAATGCGAGTGAAAACTTTCCTCAAGACAGTGCCTATAACTCTAATATTCTCGCCGCCACTACCATGAATAATATCTCTGGCCGAAGCATTGTAGGAGCAGTGGTTCTGATGAATACAGCACAAGCGGGCGTTGCTTTAGCAGGGAAAAGTGCCACTGAAATTATTGCGGTTGTTGCTCATGAGTTGGGCCACGCAGTTGGCCTGGGCCATAGCGAGCAAACTCAATCTTTGATGTATGAGCAAAGTGTAGGAATAAGAACGGCGCTTACCCCTGATGATGCTCTTGGCATAACTTATCTCTATCCGGTGAAGTTTGATGGGTGTGGACTCTTTGGAACGATTAAAAGAATTGATGAAGATAGTGAACCTACAAATCCAACCGGTTTTTCTCTAGGGATTATGTCCTTGGGTTTTCTCTTAATGATGCTTCTCATCTCTCGTCTTAGACCTCTAAGAATAGCAATCTAACGAAACGAATTCCCGCGCTTCTCGCACTCTTTTTCATAAGCTTCAAGCCAAGATTTCTCTTGCTCTGTTAACAATGAGTCATCAATTAATTCAGTTTCAAAGCCGATCCAAACTAGATTTCTAAAACGCAAAAAGCCTTTCTTATCAGGATGTTTTTCAACAATAGCAATATTCTCTAACCTTACCCCGCCAAAACCTGGCTCATAATAACCAGGCTCCAGTGATACCAGTTGACCTGCCTTCATTGGAACTTGAGAGACGGGACTTATACGAACGCCACCTTCATGCACGTGAATTCCTACCCCATGGCCTGTGCCATGAGCATAATTCCAACCCTCTTGAAAAAGAGCATGGCGAGCAAAGCCATCAATCACACTACCTGGAACACCTTCAGGGAAAATTGAGTTTTGTAGGTTAAGGAGTCCTTTTAAAACTAAGGTATACATCTTTACAAATTTTTTATTAGGGATAACCGAGTCATCGGCCAGAAAGGTACGAGTTGTATCAGTTGCGAAACCACCATCAAAATAGCCGCCAGAATCCAACAAGACGAAACTATCACTTTTAACAACGGACTCTTTTGAAGGAGAAGAGAAGTGAATAATAGAGCTATTAGAACCCAGTCCCGCAATGGTATTAAAGCTTTGAGATTTTGAACCTTGTTTCTCGTACTCCACTGTGGTCTGAGTATAAATATCGTATTCCGTAATCTTTTTACCTTTTGAAATACCGTCTTTCACCCAGCTAATAGTATTAAAAATGGCCTTACTACCTTTATCAAAAGATCTTTCAATCTCAGCAAATTCTTCAGCATCTTTAATGGACTGAAAAGGAATAAGCCCACCCGGATATTGAGTCAGTTTACTCTCTCCAAAAATACAATCAAGCATTAAATAATCTGAAGCATTTAATTGATTAGAATCAATTCTAATTTTTTTTAATTCATATTTTTTTTGAATTTTATCTAAGTTCGCCTCTAGGTCCATCTCACTTGTGTGAATAAACTTCAATTCTTTCTGAGAGGATGCAATCGATGAGACATTGATATCTTCGTCTACAAAAACATAAACTTTGTCATGAGTAATAA
>CAYGUN010000036.1:0-14085 GCA_964353025.1 uncultured Bacteriovoracaceae bacterium | reverse complement strand
TAGATTGTGATTCCTATTTGTGGGTTTTTAATTATAAGGTTAATAGGCTTGGTTCAAACAAGATTTCTCTTAAAAGAGATGACGTTTACAAGTGCAAGGAAGTTATCGAGCAGAAACTTGAAGGTTATGGAAGTAAGAGAAATGATTACGCTCTTATTCGGTTAGAGAGAAAAGTTGATGGAGTTAGACCTTTAGAATTTAGACGAGAAGGCAAGCCTGAAGTTGGCGATGAATTAGTGGTTATAGGACACCCCAGTGGTCTTCCAACTAAAATTACAGATGGGGCAAGTATTAGAAGTATAAATGGAAAACACTTCTCTGCTAACACAGATACTTATGGCGGAAACTCTGGTTCAGCTATCTTTAATGCAAGAACGGGGCTGGTTGAAGGGATTCTTGTTTATGGAGTGAGTGATTTTGTTTGGAGCAATGGTTGTATGGTTTCAAACGAAGTGGCTAATGATTTTGGAACAGGCGAAGAGGCCACTTATATTACTAATATAGAAGCATTAAAAGACCTTTAAATAAGTAAGCTAAGTAAACTATGATGAGGCAGAAACAAAGTTTCTGCCTTTTTCTTTTGATTCGTAAAGCGCCTTATCGGCAAGTCTTACTAATTCTTTTGCATCAAGGCCTTTCTTACCTTTTTTACAAACCGTGTATCCAATACTACAGGTGAGCTTGATTTCATCTAGGTCTTTTCTAAAGTCATAGGCTTCGATTATTTTTCTTATCTTCTCACAGATATCCTTGACGATTTTGTCACTAGCATCAGTGATAACAATCATAAACTCATCCCCACCGTAGCGTACGCCAAAATCTTGGATGCGGATGTTGTTTTTTATAATTTTCCCTACTTCTGATAGAACAAAACTACCAAAGAGATGGTCGTGATTATCATTAACCTTCTTAAAATGATCCATATCAAGCATTACAATACCAAGTTGAAGTTTGAATTGTTCTACCTTTTGCAATTCATATTCAATTCTCTTGTAGGTCGATCTCATATTATAGAGTCCTGTGAGATCATCAATATCAACCAATGCTTGTAATTTTGAATTAGCAAAGCTTAATTCATCATGGAGATGCTTCATTCTAAGTTGCGAACGCACGCGAGCAAGAAGGTCTCCCAAGATGAAGGGCTTGGCGATATAGTCATCTGCGCCGGAATCTAGCACATGAATGATTTCTTTCATTGAGTTTTGAGCAGAAACAAAGATAACAGAAATATAATGACCCATTTGTCTGACTTGTTCTAAAACCTCTTTTCCATCCATTCCTGGCAACCTGTTATCCAGCATAATAAGGTGAGGGTTAAAGTTATTAATCTCTGCTAGGCCCTCTTCTCCATTAGAGTGAGAACTAACCTCATGGCCATCAAGCTTAAGGGCATCGCAGATGAGTTTGCATATCTGCTGTTCGTTTTCGATTACAAGAATTCTACCTTTCGGCGTACTTTCGGATGTCATAGTATCTATTATGACAAAAACATTTGGAAAGAGAAAAAAAAATGGCCCTCAAGGGGGATTGTGAGGGCCATTTTTAGGACATGCTTAGGGTACAAACTTGAAAAGGAAAGTGAGGAGATACTTCCTTTTAACCCAAAACATAATAAATCTATTTAAATTTCATTATTAATAATTTTAACCTTTCTAATTCGAAGAGTCATAATCTCTTCTGAAATTGTGACAAACTATTCCGATGTTTGTTTTTGTCTCTTGATTAAGCAACTTTTATGCCATTTAATAGCTAGCCAAGAAGTTCGCTTAATGTCATTTTGTATATACTTATTTTTTAAGAGATTAATTCTCAAAAATAGTTAAAATTTATTGAGTAAGCTCTATTAAATTGATGGCAATAGTGCCATAATGTCACCGTAAATTATTGGAATAAGGTAGTTTTTTTTGTCACTAGTATCAGGTTGACCCTAGTTCTTGAGCAAAAGACTAAAGAAAGTAAATAGTGAGTCCGATAAGATTATAGATTCATTTTATACATCAAAAAGGAGAGCTGTATGTCTAAGACAGCAAAGTTGGTTTTAGAATCCGGAGAGTTTGAGTTTCCTGTTATTGAAGGTAGCGAAGGAGAGAAGGCCATTGATATCTCTAAGTTAAGATCTGATACTGGTCATATCACTTTGGATCCAGGCTATGGGAATACTGGTGCTTGTACTTCAGATATCACTTTCCTAAATGGAGAGAAGGGAATTCTTAAGTATAGAGGAGTTCCTATTGAGCAGCTGGCAGAGAAGTCGACTTTCATTGAAGTCTCTTACCTCCTTATAAATGGAAAGCTTCCTAACCAAGCCGAGTTGACAGCATTTCAAAAGACAATAAGAAGACATAGTACTATTCCTGATGGGATTCATAATATTATTAAGCAATTTCCAAAAGATGCTCACCCTATGGGAGTGATCTCAAGCGTGACATCAGCTTTATCTGCTTATTATCCAAATTTATTAGATGCCGATCTTACAGATGAGCAGAAAGAAGAAATTATCCCACAAATGATTGGATCGCTTAAAGTGATTGCGACGGCTTTTTATCGTCATAGTAGGGAAAAGCAGTTTGTAAAATCAAATATTGATCTGAATTATTGTTCAGACTTTATTAATATGATGTTTAATGAAGGGGAATCAAGCTTTGAACAAGCAGTAGATCCTGCAGTTGCTCAGGCCTTAGATGTTCTACTCATTCTTCATGCTGATCATGAACAAAACTGTTCAACTTCTTCTGTGAGAATGGTGGGATCAAGCAAGGCAAATCTTTTTGCTACAATTTCTGGTGGTATTAATGCCCTTTGGGGACCCTTGCATGGTGGTGCCAACCAAGCTGTTATTGAAATGCTAGATGCTATTCATAAAGATGGTGGTGGCTATAAAAAATTTTTAGATAAGGCCAAAGATAAAGATGATCCTTTTAGACTAATGGGATTTGGACACAGGGTTTATAAAAACTTTGATCCTAGAGCAAAAATTATCAAGAAGGCTTGTGATACTGTTTTAGATAAACTTGGGATTGATGATCCTGTTTTAGATATTGCTAAAGGCCTTGAAGCTGAAGCGCTTAAAGATCCATACTTTGTAGAAAGAAAACTTTATCCAAATGTGGATTTTTATTCAGGGATTATCTACCGTGCATTAGGGATTCCAACCAATATGTTTACTGTTATGTTTGTATTGGGCCGCCTTCCTGGCTGGATTGCACAGTGGAAAGAGATGATTGAATCTCCTTCAATGAAAATTTGTAGACCAAGACAGATTTTTACAGGAGAGACAAGTGCAGAGTATATAGATATTAAAAAAAGAAAATAAAAAAAGGGCCTATTAAATAGGCCCTTTTTTCTAGGCCACCTTTATATATGTCAGATATAAGTTTAGCAAAATTACTAGAACTTGCTCCTTATGAGTTTGCTCATGAAGGAGAGTTATTGCGCTCAATTTCAGAGCTAAAAGAAATATTTAATTTAAAACGCGATGAGATTGAGGCCTACCTTAAAGATGAGAGGCTCGTAAGTGCTTATCTATGTTTTTATTTTTCTACTTACTTACCTAAGATGAGGCAATGTATTGATTATCTGGGTGAGGAGTTTCTTCAAGCGATTAAAGAAGATACTTTAATCGATATTGGGGCAGGACCAGCAACACTATTTACAGCGATTTCAGAACTAGTTGAGGGTAATGAACTCATTGCTATCGAAAACTCTCTTTTAATGGAAACCTGTGGCAAAGCAATTAGTTCTGAAACCAAGTTAAACATAAAATGGAATAAACAAACTAACGCAAAAGATAAGTGTTTGTTTTTCACCCATTCTCTAAATGAGATGGGTTTAAAAGAGGGACTTGAATATATTGAGTCCTATGAACCTCATAATATTGTTTTCATCGAGCCTGGAACGAAAGATTCTTTTGCGACAATGCTTTTAATGAGAGAAAAATTAATTGGGAAAGGATATGTGATTAATTATCCTTGTCAGAAACAGAGTACTTGTCCTTTGCAAGAGGGTGAGAATTGGTGCCATCAAATCATCAAAGTAAAGCATGATAGTGATATTGAACGAATCTGCCAAAAACTTAAAATAGATAGAAGAATTCAGCCAGTGATACTTCATTGGTATTCAAAGAGTGAAATTAGTCAGAGAGATGCCATTATTTTTAGAGTGCTCAAAGAGACTAAATTTAGTTTTGAATGGGAATTATGTCTTAATAATGAAATTCACAGAGTTCAAATTATGAAAAAAACTCTTTCAAAAAAACAGCAAAAAGATGTCTCTGCTTATCAAATGGGAATGAAAATAAAATTTGAAATAATCAAAAAACTTGATGGTTACCTTCGAATTCAATTAGTCCAAGTTTGAATTAGTAATAAGACTATTGTTCGGGTCTGAGCTTAATTAGCACGTGCTCGCCAGTACTAATAAGTTTTGATTGAGAGATATTTTCTCTTTCAAAAAGAATCTCAACTTTGTATTCATCTTTTTTAAGGCGAGTAAAAGTAAACTCACCATTTTGAGTCAGAACTTGAGATGAAAGGAGTTCTTTATCTTTATATAAATTTATTTTTGCCCCATTGCAGTTGCTGCTTTCATACTCACAAGTTCCTGAAATAGTATCTTGAGAAATTCTTTCATCATTAATAAAACTTGAACTTAAGAACTTAGCAGTAAGTTGAGAAGCCACATTGACAATTTGGCTTTGAGTTAAAGGTATTTCATTCAAGATAACTTTGTCTGATGAGTTAGTACTACTTTGTAAAATAATTAAAAGAAAAAGACTAAAACTTAACTTCATCAAGAGAATTTCCTTGGGCCTTGCTTCTGGGGTCTTTGGCCGTAAATGGTTTGCTGATAATCTCTTCGGCTTTTTTCTGCCCATATTGATAAAACTCATTAGGGTTTTTCTCTTTAAGTTCATCTGTCGTTTCATTTTTGTCTTCATTGTACAAATGAACTGTTTGAGTAGGGAAGGCAAACTCAACCCCCATAGAACTTCCAAGTCTTAATACATCAAGGAGAAAACGATGTCTTTCGGCAGCTTCAGCCGAAAAATCTGGCACTTGCCAAAACATATGGACGAGAATATCAAGTGATGAAGCTGAGAAATTATGAAAATAAACATTAAAGAGATCTTTTCTCGTGTGGGGGTGTTTAAGAATAATCTGCCTAATACCTTCACAAAAGGCTTCAATCTTTTCTGCGGGTGTATCATATTGAACGCCAATAAAAATTCTCATTCGTCTGTATTTTCTTTTAGCATTATTTTCAATATGCATATTAGTAAGGCTACTGTTTGGTATATAAATGAGGGCGTCATAAAAAGTTCTGACCTTCGTACTTCTAAAGCCGACTTCTTCAACACTACCTTCCACTCCGTTGGGTAATAAAATAGCATCACCAACATCAAATGGACGATCAAGTATAATCATGAGCGAACCAAAAAAATTGGCAAGAGTGTCTTTGGCGGCAAAGGCAAAAGCTAAACCTCCAATCCCAAGACCAGCAATAACATTTTCTACATCAATAGTCAGACTGCGAGCAATAAAGAGGAGTCCAATACAGAAGACAAGTACCTTGGCACTCTTACTCAAAAGAGGAATTAAAATATCGTCAAACTTAGTATCTGTTTCTTTTGTTTTCTCAGAGAAGTAAAGTTCAAAAACTCCTGTGATTTTCATGGCAAACCAAGTGCCTATAAGACTAAAGAGAATATAGCAAAATCTCTTTATAATATCGTTTGATGTTGAGGAGTAACCCAGTAATGGAAAAAGTAGGTAAAGAGTTAAAACTGAACTAAAATAGGCCAAAGGTTTAGAGAAGAGTTTTTTCTGAGTCTCGGAGAAGTTTATTCTTGCGAGTTTTAAAAGTTTTGCTGTCACATAGCCTTCGACAAGTACACGAACAATTTTTCCAATAGCCCAACCCAAGAGGGCAATAACGAGTATACTCATCCACCTATAAAGAGGGTGCCCTAATAAACTTAGGTGAAAAAAACTAGGTAAGTCTTGAATAAACTGAAGTTTTGCAATCATAAAATTGGCCTCAAAAAAATGATAAAAGTCATATTAGATCCTTTGGTACTTTTTGTCAGCCTAACCTTGACATTGATTCAATCGCCCCCAACTTATGGGTAGGAGAAAGTAGCACAAAAGGAGCTAACTATGCATAAATTCGATAGTATTGTCCTAGGTTCACTCGATATTGCTCAATCTGAGGCGATAAAAAGATCTCATACAGAGCTTACTCCTGAGCACCTTTTTTGGGGGCTTTTAAGTCATAAGTCATCTTACGTAAGTAGGGCACTGAAAGAATATAAAAAAGAGGTGGAAAAGCTTTTGGAAAAACTTCCACAGTCAACCACAAAAATAGATTTAGAGAATATAAAACCATCAAGCCGTTTTTCTAGTTGGCTCACTCAGGCCTCTGGGCAAAGTGCCCAAGCGGGTAGAGCGGAAGTGGGAGAAAGGGACCTGGTTAAATTTCTGCCAGAATTTTTTCCACAGCTAAAAATTGACTACTCTAAATTATCTGAAGATGAGGAAGAATCGGAAGTTCCTGCTTTTTTAATCAATCTTAATGAGTTAGCAGAAGCAGGAAAACTAGACCCTGTAATTGGCAGAACCAAAGAAATTCGGGCCGTCATGGAAATCCTAGGGCGTCGTTCAAAGAATAACCCTGTACTAGTTGGGTCTGCAGGAGTTGGGAAAACCGCCATAGTGGAAGGATTGGCGGGAGAAATTATAAAAGGGAAAGTGCCAGATATTCTAAAAGGAAAAACTATATATTCTTTAGAAATGGGGGCCTTAATGGCCGGAACAAAATTTAGAGGGGAATTTGAAGAGAGGCTGCAAGGATTACTTAAATTTGTAAAATCTAAAGCAGGTGAAGTGATTCTTTTTATTGATGAAATACATCAACTAGTTGGTGCCGGAAAAACGGAAGGTGCCATGGATGCTGCGAATCTTTTAAAGCCTGCTCTTGCCCGGGGTGAATTGCACTGTATTGGAGCAACAACACCACAGGAGTATCAAAAATATATCTTAAATGATTCAGCACTGGAGAGACGTTTTCGAAATGTTCCAGTGAATGAACCGAGTAAGGAAGATGCAATTGAAATATTAATGGGCCTACGTGAAAAAATGGAGATGCACCATGGAATTAAAATTTCTGATGACGCTGTTTACAGCGCTGTTTTACTATCAAATCAGTATATTACTGATAAAAACCTTCCAGACAAGGCCATTGATCTTGTGGATGAAGCGGCCTCCGCATTAAAACTATCTGCTGAGGCCATGCCTTCAAAGTTAGTTGAGTTAGAATCAGACATCCGTCAAAAAAGAATCTATGCTCAGGTAGAAAAAAATAACAAAGATATTTACGCTGAAATAGAGCTTTTGCAAAAGGACTTCGATGAGCAAAAAGCTACTTGGGAAAAAGAAGTTTTATCCTTAAAAAAAGTTTCTGAGATTAAAACGAGGCATGAGAAAGCTTTATTGGAATTAGAAGCTGCTGAAAGACAGCAGAATTATGAGAAGGCCAGTGAGCTTAAATATCATATTCTACCTGAAATAACTAAAGAGCTTGATTCTTATCAACATGATTGGATATTAAATAAAAATAATATTGCCTCTGTAATTGCGAGACAAACAGGAATTCCAGTAGAGAAGATATTGAAATCAAAACAGGATAATATTCTTAAAATTGAAGAGTTTTTAAATAAAAGAGTTTATGGGCAAAGCGAATCTTTAAAGGAGATTGCAGACGTTCTGATCTCTAGTTATGCCGGTCTTGCTGATGAAACGAGACCGCTTGGCTCCTTTTTATTACTTGGACCAACTGGGGTTGGTAAAACGGAAACGGCAAAGGCACTAACTCAATATTTATTTGAGAACGAAGCAAATCTTATTCGCTTTGACTTAAGTGAATTCTCAGAAAAGCATTCGGTGGCCAAGCTTATTGGAGCTCCTGCCGGTTATATTGGATATGATGATGGAGGAGTGTTAACAGAAGCAGTGAGAAGAAGACCTTATAGTGTGATTCTTTTTGATGAAATAGAGAAAGCTCATCCTGATTTTGCAGATATTTTATTGCAGATTTTAGATGATGGAAGACTGACTGATAATAAAGGTCGAGTCATTAATTTCAAGAATACAATTGTTATGCTGACATCAAACTCAAAGAATATAGAATTAGACTTTAAGCCAGAAGTACTTGGAAGACTCGATGCTATTTTAGAATTTAACTCACTTGATCAGTCAGTGATGAAAAAATTAATAGATAAACAGGTTTTGCTTTTGAATTCAAGGTTAAAAGAAAAAGAGATTCAAATTGAGTTGGATAGCAAAGCCTATGAAGCATTAGAAAGCCAAGGCTATACTCCTGAGTACGGTGCAAGGCCCTTACAATCAACTTTTATGAGAATTATTACGAGACCTTTATCTAGAAAAGTGCTTTCTGATAACTTAGATAAGGGGATCGTTAAAGTTTCCTATAAAGATGGTGAAGCGAGCTTTCAGTAAGTATGGAAGGCTGGCTTGCTAATCTTCCTCTTCATCAAAGTTGATTTCAGGATCAGGGATGAAGCTTTCTTCCTCCACGATGATATTTCTATGTTTATTGGTAATGGTAATGATTTCATCAACAGCATTAAGGCATTTTTCTAGATTTCCAATAATTTGTTCTTGAGAGAGTGGTTTATCAGCTTGAAGTTTTAGCAGGCTTAATTTAATTCTACCTTGAGCAACGGTGGATTTATTTATGATATCGTGTAGAAAATTTCTTTCTCTTTTAATTTCTAGCTCATCCATAAAAAAACCTACTCAATTATAAAGGAATATTTAGATTCTAATCTGTCTTTTTCATTTTGGTCAAATAAGTTCCCATCAAGGGACAAGTATTTAAGATTTTTTAACTCTAATAGAAAATCAGGAAAGCTTTTCATCTGGTTGTAATCAATATTAACTCTTTCAAGTAATGGTAGCTCTTTTAAGCTCTCAGGTAGAGTTTGAATATGATTATGAGAAAGAAAAATTGTTTTTAGAGATTTGAGTTCACTTATGTCATCACAAACTAATTCAATAAGGTTTCTGGATAAATTAAGACTTTCAATTGGTGCGACAGGAGAAGGGGTTATTGCAATAGATTTTAGTTTTGTTTGAGAAATAGTCAGAGTATTGAGTCTTGGAAGCTTAAATATCCATTGAGGAAAAACCTTAAGCTCATTTGCAGATAAAGTAAGGGCCTCTAAGGAGGTGAATTCTTCGAGCCATTCTGGTAACTGCTCTATATCACTGGCCACTAAATTAAGTCTTTTAAGATAATTGAGGCCCGTTAACTCTTCAGGGATTTTTGATTTAAACTTTAATGAAATAGAGAGAGTATTTTCTCTATCTTGTAGAGCTTCATCTAGTATTTTTTTACTCATGAATATTCGCGCGCTTCAGGGATTCCAAGAAAATAGAGAATAGAAGTCATCGGTCCATGGCTCATATGATGACCTGCCTTTTCTTTAACAATAGGTTTGGCATGAAAAGCAATTCCAAGTCCAGCCTTTGATAACATGGGAAGATCATTGGCACCATCTCCAATTGCCACAACTTGTTCCAAGCTAATACTTTCTTGTTGAGTGATAAGCTCTAGTAGGACTGCTTTTTGTTCGGCATTGACAATATTGCCTTTTATTTCACCTGTTAAAATTCCATCTTGGACTTCCAGATCATTAGCAAAAGCATAATCAATTCCAAGTTGGTTACGTAGGTGATTCGCAAAAAATTGAAAGCCTCCTGAAATAATGGCCATTTTATAACCAAGAGATTTTACTGTTTTTACAAATTCTTCTACTCCAGGAGAGAGAGGAAGAGTATTGGCGATATCTTGCATTTGTTTTGTATCAAATCCTTTTAGTAGTTTAACTCTCTCTTTCAAAGATTGGTTGAAATCAAGCTCGCCATTCATGGCACGTTCTGTAATCTCATGAACCTTATCACCAACCCCATGTCTTTTTGCCATTTCTACAATAACTTCAGCTTGTATGAGAGTCGAGTCCATATCAAAGGCAATAAGTCTTTTGTTTCTTCTAAAAACATTGTCTCTTAAAAAGGCCAAGTCTACTTGATGAAGATCAGAAGCTTGTAAAAGGTCTGATTTCAGTTTTGGCCAATCTGTATTTTGAGAGGTTGTATTTGTTGTAAAATCAACAGAACAAAAGCCAGAGAGAGAAACATTATCAATTCGAGAGATATTAATATTATTGCTGGCCAATATTTTGGCGATACTTTCCACAAAAGAAGCATTTAATCCATCAAGCTTTACACAGCTAAGAATAAATTTTTCATTAGTGTTGGGCCTTTTTAATTCAGAGTTATCTCCAATATTTTGAAAATCGAGTTGCATTCCTAATTTTTTGGCTTCAAATAAAAGGTCTTTCATTAGTTCAGATTCTTGAGTTCCATCCCCTAAATCAATTAAAATGCTTAGCGAAAGTAGTCCATGAGTCACTGATTGTCCCATATCAAGAAGATTTTTTTGGGCCTTAACAATAATTTTCATTAGAGAAGAAGTAATGCCGGGTTTATCTGGCCCACTGACAGTTACAAGCATTAATTTTTGCTTCACTCAGATTCCTTCACTTTTTTTCAGAAGCCCTTCGCTCCCGTTTTTCAAGTCTCTTTTGTTTTCTATGTTCCTTTAATTTTACAATAACACTGAGGGAATAAATAGTGGCAGAAACCACCGATAAGGCCGAAGCAATATAGATGAAGATTGTGCCGACAAGACCCATGGGAAAAAAGTTCCAAATGGTTTCATTGGCCATAATAAGAGGAATGGCAATCATTTGAATAGCTGTTTTCCATTTGCCCATCTGATTGACTGGAACTTGAATTCCTTCATTATTGGCCAGAAGCCTTAGTGAAGTCATATACATTTCCCGTAGGACGAGAATAATAACGATTACGGCATGAATTCGCCCAAGATACAAAAGCATGATGAGCGAAGAGACTACAAGGAACTTATCTGCAATAGGGTCAAGAAAAGAGCCAAAAACAGTGACGATATTTTTTTTACGCGCAATATACCCATCAAGAAAGTCAGTAATTGAGGCCACTGTAAAAATCCAGCCTGCAAACCAGCCAAGTATACTCTTATAGTCTTGAAATAGTTCAATATCATAGCCTGCTATAAGTAATGAACCTACTATAAGTGGGATGAGCATGACTCTAAATAAGGTCAACCTATTTGGTAGGTTATCAATTTCTAAGTCATCTGTTTCTTTAAGCATGAGGATCCACCGACTTTTCCCGCTAACACTGTTTCTCAAACTAAGTTATCCTATATGAAGCGAAAATTGAAATGGAGTTTCTATGGATAGGCAATTTAACCTAATAAAAAATGAAACAGGGATCAGTGAGAAAAGAGTTTTACCGAGGTTTCCCTTTTGTTACTTAGTATTCAGATCTGCAAAAGATCAAGAAAGAGGTGAACCCAAGGTTTTTGAGATAAAAGATATCTCCCAAACGGGCATGCAGATAGAGGTTAAAAGCGGGAAGCATGACTATCATAAAAGTTCCACTTTTTTAGGACATTTGCACTGGGCTCATAAGCAGATTGAAGTACATGGAAAGGTAAAATGGGTAACTCCTAATCGAGTAGGATTTGAATTTGATAATGGGCAAAAACTCTCAGAGGATTTAAGCGATTTTTTAAGTCTGGATGATGCAGTTGCCCACTTAAAGCCTTTACACCAAAATCACTATGACCTTGATTTACCAGCAAGTCTTAAATATTGGCTAAGAGCAGATGGTCCAGTAGAAGTTTTTATTTGGACTCACAATGACGGTGAGTTTAAGAAGGTTCAAATCATTATCTTTGAGAATTTTGTGGAGTGGGAGGATACTTTAGGACTTAAGACGGGGCGCCTTCTTTCTAAAAGAGATATTGACACTCCGCTTATCACTGAAGATGAGTTTGTTTTTAGTATTGATCAGACAATTAACAGAGAGCGTGAAGAGCTGGCGGCACTTTTCATCAATAAAATTCCTGAAGAGTACATCCCTGCTGAGGTTTGTGAATTCATCAAAGTTAAGCTGCGCTATCGGTAACAAAGAAGTGGCCGTATTCCGAGCTAAATTATAAGATATCCGCAAATATCTTATAGTAGGAGCGTTAGCATGAACAGAAACTTAGCACTTGAGTTTGTCAGAGTTACTGAAATGGCGGCCATTTCATCAGCAAGATGGATGGGAAGAGGGGACGAAAAAGCAGCGGATCAAGCTGCAGTTGATGCGATGAGGGCCATGCTTGATTCCGTTGATTGTCAGGCCACTGTCGTTATTGGTGAAGGTGAAAGAGATGAAGCCCCTATGCTTTATATTGGTGAAGAAGTAGGTTCTGGAACTGGACCTGCTTTAGATATCGCTCTTGACCCACTTGAAGGAACAACCATTTGTGCTCGCGGAGGTTTGAATGCTATTTCAGTCATCGCTATTGCTCAAAAAGGTAATTTACTAAATGCACCTGACACATATATGCAAAAAATTGCAGTTGGCCCCGAAGCAGCGGGACTCGTAAATATTAAAGAATCAGCAACTGAAAACTTAAAAAGAGTTGCTGAGGCCAAAAAATGTAGAGTTCAAGATTTAACTGCCGTTATCCTTGATCGTCCTCGACATAAAGAGCTTATAGAAGAAGTTAGGCAAACAGGTGTAAGGATTCACCTTATTGGAGATGGGGATGTTTCTGCGGCGATTGCTACAGCAACTCCTGGCTCAGGTGTTGATATTTTGTTTGGTATTGGAGGAGCTCCTGAAGGAGTTATCGCGGCAGCAGCACTTCGTTGTCTTGGGGGGGATTTTCAAGGAATTTTAAAACCTCGTAATGATGAAGAAATTCAAAGAGCTCGCAAGATGGGTATTGAAGATATGAATAAAGTATTTACCATTGATGACTTAGCTTCAGGCAATGTCATGTTTGCAGCAACAGGCGTGACTGATGGGAATTTCTTAGATGGTGTTCAATTTAAGTCCTGGGGAGCTACAACTCACTCGATTGTAATGAGAAGTGAATCAGGAACAATTAGGCATATTAGAGCAGAGCACCGCTTTGATAAAAAACCTCGTTATTAGGAAATATTTATGGCAAAAGCACAAAGAACTGAAATATTTGATATTGATATTAATAAATTTTACGAAATTCTTGAAGATTATGAGAAATACCCCGAATTTGTAGATGGGATAAGTGAAATTGAAGTTCTAGAAAAAACTGAAACTTCGGCCAAAGTAAGATATGCTCTTAATTTAATTAAGAAATTTACTTACACTCTTCAAATGACTCAGCAAAAACCAAATAAGCTTTCTTGGACTTTAGAATCTGGTGATTTCTTCAAAACAAACAGTGGCTCTTGGGAGCTTAAGGATTTGGGAGATGGGAAAACTGAAGTGACTTATGGTCTTGAAGTTGATTTTAAAATCTTAGCACCAAAGATGATCGTGAATAAGCTAGTGGCAACGAATCTCCCTGCCATGATGAAATCATACTACAAGAGAGCAAAGGGAAATTAATGCCAGATGAAAGTGATAAAGACATTAAATTATCAGATCTCTTTAAAAAAGTAGTCAACACTGGTGTGACTGCTGCTTTCATGACAGAAGAGGCCGTTCGCTCAACACTAAAAGACCTTCCCTTAAATAAAGAGACAGTAAATGGTCTTTTAAAAAACGCAAAGTCTACGAAGGAAGAGTTTTTAAAATCCATAAAAGCTGAACTGAAAACATATTTAAATAATATCGATGTCTCAAAAGAAGTTGATAGAGTTCTTGAAAAATATGACTTTGATGTCAAAATATCAGCTCACAAGAAAAAAGATAGTGGAAACACCAGTTCTGAATCGTAAAAATACAATCCAGCAAAATCTTCAGATGCTTCTTAAGCAGTTGCCAGAGACTACTCAGTTGATTGCAGTATCTAAAACCTTTCCTGCATCAGATATCAAACTTGCTTATGAGTTAGGGCAAAGAGATTTTGGAGAAAATAAAGTTCAAGAACTTCTCGTAAAATCAGAAGAATTATAATGTGAGTGCCCCGAAATAAAGTGGC
>CAYGUN010000035.1:4910-14232 GCA_964353025.1 uncultured Bacteriovoracaceae bacterium | reverse complement strand
TAGAAAAAGCGGTTACTGATGGGCGTTTTAGAGAAGACCTTTTTTACCGCTTAAACGTTATTCCCATCAAAATTCCTGATCTTAAGCAAAGAAGAGAGGATATCCCTCTTTTAATTTCTTATTTTCTAGATAAATTTGTCAGTGCTGATAAGAGAAATGAAATTGAATTCTCTGAAGATGCACTTGGATTACTTTTATCCTATGATTGGCCAGGAAACGTACGAGAGCTTGAAAATGTGATTGAAAGGCTAGTTATCTTGCGTGGAGGAAATAAAATCCTGCCAGAGGACCTACCGGCCAAAATCTATCGCCATAATCCTTTGGCCTCTTCTTTATATAAGCATATTTTTGAACTGCCTGATGATGGAGTTGATTTGAAAAGAGTCATCTCTGATATTGAGGATTCATTAATTATGCAGGCACTAGGAAGAACCAAAGGTAATAAAAATCAAGCCTCTAAGCTATTGCAATTAAATAGAACAACTCTTATAGAGAAAATTAAAAAGAAAGATCTTACTATTTAGAAAATCGCCTAACTTTTAAACACCCCCCAGAGACTTTTCATAAAGCCTTATTTCTGGTTTCAAGCAGTGATATGATACCGATGCAATTAAACTTATAAGGAGTTTTTATGAAATTGGTATTTTTTCTATCTTTGTTTACAATGGCTTCGTTTGCTCAAAGTATGATTGAGCAAACAACTGCAGGTATTAAATATTCAAATAGCATAGATGGCGAAGATAAGGCCATTCTTGGTACAGTTAAACACTATGGCAATGGCTATTACATAAGAGGGGATGCTGGCTTTGCTCTAACTAATACGACGACAGATGCCTTTGGACAAACAAACTTAAACTTTGAAGGAAGTCTAGCTGCAGGCCTAAAGCTCTTAGGAACAGACTATTCCCCCATCCATGTTGGAGTAGGTCTTGTTGGAGGAATTGCAACAGAGCCAGATTTAGTAGATATTTATGGCAGACCAGTGACAATGAAATCTAATGGTTATGTTGGATTTGAAGTTCCTGTCGAAGTAGAAGTTGGAGAAAGAACTCTAATTGGAGCATCTTTCCAAAATAATGCTTTAAATAAAATTACGGATAACACAGCTCGCGTAACTGCTTCTGTTAAATTTAAAATCAATAGAGGAAGAAGTTCTTCAAGTCGCAGTAGAAGTTATTGATCAAGAAGATAAGGAATTTTCAAATAAATGTATATAAAAAGGGCCCTTAAAAAGGGGCCTTCTTTAGTTTTTTGGCAGAAACTTCTGTTTCTGTTCAAATCTTCCTGCGGGAGCGCGAGAGAAGTCCTCATATGAAGCCTCTTTTTTATTCTCTCCTACTGGGTTTGAGCATTCGTGTAAGTAGTAGTTAATAATATCTTTTGGAAATTGTTCTTCTAAGCATTTTTTTGAATGAACTACTTCTTTAATAGGAATAAAGCCCACTTCTTTATAAGTTGTCCAACCACTATCCTGGCTATTAACTCGGACTTTGATGAAATTTCCACACTGGCCAGAGACAAACTGCCCTTCTTTCCACCAGGTGAGGCTCACATATTTTTCAAGTTTATCCGCAAAATTCTCTTCCACTTTTTTTACATCACTTTTATATTGATACAGTTCAAAGGTATTAAACTCAGTAATGACAATTCTTCCTCTCTGGTAGCTAGGTGGGGATTCAACAAACACTTTAACTGGAGTTTCACAACTTCCTATATGAGTCTCTATAGAGTCATACGCATACAGAAGATGGGAAAATAATAATGTTAAAACTAGGATTCTCATTGTTCTGCTTTTCGGTCTTTCTTTCAGTGTTCTAAATAAAAGTCCATGTACCCGAGCTATTTTGTCAGCGAATAGAGGGATATTGTATACCCATGACATACTGATTTAAAGTGTGGGAAACTTAAGTGCCTGTAAATATGAATTATGGATTTACCGTCATCTTTTTGACTGGAAAAAAAATGCCTACAAGTAAAATATTCCTTTTGTCTGGCCCAAAACTTTGTACAATAGAAGAAGGAGAAGGGTTTGTCAGGAAGATGAATTCACCTAAAGTGATGAGCGAGACAGGAAGTTTCAAAGTCATGCAAATACTATTGTTCAAAAATTTGACTCTATTTTTAATCGTCTCGGCATTTTTTTTTCGAGTCGCATTTGCTGAAACTTTTTATCAAGAATCCTATAGCACTCATCTTCGTTGGAATTTACAACTACCCAAAGAGCAAGTTTTGATTAAAAAAGAAAATGACAAAATTTTAATTCAGACTTTAAATATTGAATTATTTAATAAGCTTACTGATGATATGGCAAAGCTCAAAATAGAGAAAAGCTACTTTAGTAATATCAAATATAATCGAGACAATTACCCTCAAGAACCTGCAACTATTGCATTAACACTTAAAAATTCAAATGTGGAAATGTTCAATTTCTATCAAATGAAGGAAAAGAAATATGTTCTAGATTTCTGGATAAACGATGACGTTAAATTTGATGCTCCTTCAAAAAATATAGTTGCAAAAAAACTAACCCCGCAAAAAGCAAAAATTAAAAAAGCGATCAAAAAGAGCAGCCCGAAGGTTATAAAATCCTTAAATGAAGAGTTAAAAAATAATCCTAAGCCTTTAGATAGTATCTTAGTTGAAAAAAGACCATTAGATGAAAAATATAGGGATTTCAGGTATGGAGCTTCTTTTATATGGGACTATGATCCCCTAAAGCCAAGTCTTGAAAAAGATATAAATCTTCAAAGTAAAATTCCTGCGGCCTTTTATCCTATTAAAGATAGAGATTATGAAAAAGATGAGAAAGAAGCTCATATGCAATTGACTATTAATATGTTTAAAAAAGAAAAATGGGGATTATTAAATAAGTCAATTTCTCTTTATGAGACAAAATTTGGAAAAGATAGTAATTTTGAAATGAATGAGTTTCTTAAGGCCAATTCACTTTTAAAGAAAAATATTAAAGATAAAAATAAAGGGATAGCTTCTGCAGCTCAAAACATATTGAACTCCTTGCTTGAAACAAGTCAGGATTATGAATTAAGAAGGGCCATTAACAGATACCTCATTCAAGCAAATCTGGATAGAGGAGATTATATTCAAGGTTTGGCCTTAGCCCGTAAATTATTTTTTGATTCAAAAGAGCAATATGACAAAGAAATGACAATATACACATCAAAAGTTATTTTGCATTGTCTTTCAAGCCTCAAGCAAAACGAAAAAATAAACGAGTTTTTATCTGATAAATATATTAAGAAAATTCTCCCTAATCAAATAGGCCATGCCTACAATTCTTATGCTCTTTTAATTAGAGGAGACGACACAGATGTCATTAGACTTTATGAAGAAAATAAAAAAGGACTAGTTAGTCCCGTTCATCCTTCTATTTTATTTAACACAGCAGAAGCTTATTTTAGAGAGTCAAATTATAAAGAGGCCGTGGAGATTTACGACGAATTCTTGAAGCACTACTCTTATCTGGATAAAGCTCCTCATTCAAGACTGCGTATTGCTCTTTGTTACGAGATACAAGAGAAACCGTTAAATAAAGTAATGGCCCTATATAAAAATGCACTGGACCGTTCACCAAATCCACAAATTAGATATGAGGCTAAGCTCAGATATTTAGGGGTTAATCTTTTAAGAAAAAAAGACTTATACGCTGAAGATTTAGAAAAAGAAATTTTCTTTGAAATGTCTCCAGATGAAAGAAAAGCAATGACAAAAGAAATGAAAAAACTTTTGTGGCTGGTAAGGTTACGCTCTTACATAAATAGAAAAATGTATAAGCAAGCTCTGACTTACTTAACTGGCATTCCAATGAATGCACTCAAGCCATTAAGACGTAAGGTTTTTCAAGCGGATGGAGCAGAGATTATATATGGTTTAATTGGAGAAGCTTATAATAACGAAAACTACTCTAAAGCTGTTAAGTTATGGGAAACATTTAAAGAATCTTATGATGATAGAGTTTCAGTAAATCCTCATGTTAATTTTTTAGTGGCCAGTTCTTATTTAAAATTAGGCTTGCCTAAAAGCTTTGACAGGGTGCTTTCAAATTTTCAAGGTTTGGAATCCTATGCTACTCGAGTATATCCAATTTGGGTAGAAAGAAATAAAGATATTGTCGTAACAAATATGTTAAAAGAAATTATTGTTTTAAGACATATCGAGAAAGAAGAATGGCATATTGCAGATAAAATGCTTGATGCTCTCGATGCAAAGGATAGAACTGATATTAATTATGCCTATTACCGAGGAATTGTTGATTATGAACTTAAAAGATATGCACAAGCGGCGAATGATTTTGAATATATGCTCATTAATCAAAATGAGAGAAATCGCTTAGGCATGAATCAATTGGCTTTTTTAATCAAGCGATATGTTGAGTCACTACATAAGACTTCTCAGACAAAAAGACTTATAAAAACAGCAACGGCACTTTTAAGAGATTTGGATAAGCAAGAAATAAAATTAGATTCACTTGTTTCTAGCAAAGAAAGATTACATTACTTGTTAGTTGAAAACTTATATTCTTTAAATGATGCCGATTATCCAAAAGTTGAAAAATACTCAAGCGCATTTTTAAAAGGTTATAAAGATTCTCAGTATAAAGATCGAGTTAAATACCTATTTGGTTTAGCGATGATAAAGAATTTAAAAGTCGAACAAGGAAGTGAGATTTTAAATTCGATGATTTCTGATAAAGATGTCCCTGGCTATTTGAAAGAAATGGCAAAGACTGAACTATCAGCAATCAAGTTAGGAGTTAAAATTTAAATACATAGATGACAGGAGGTCGAATGTTTGCATCAGAGTTAGAGCTAGTTGGGGCTAGTCCAAAGTTTCAGAAGTCAGTTGATTTTGCAAAAAATGTAGCTGTAACAAAAACACCCGTATTAATTGTTGGAGAATCTGGCACAGGAAAGAAAACTTTCTGCCGTTATATCCATTCATTATCAGCAAGAAATATAAGCAATTTCTTCGTTGTTGATTGTTCTCAAGATGCAAAGAAAGTTGAACAAGAAATTCTAGGCTACAGAGATGTTGAAACAGGACGTTTCAATAAAGGTATCCTTGAAAAAGCCAATAATGGAACGGTTGTGTTTTCCAATATTGATGGTCTCGAAGAGAATTTCCAAAAAAGACTTTTCACTATTATTCAAGAATTGGGAGATTATGACCTTGATATTAGAGTTCTAGGGACAACATCAAAAAATCTTTCGAAATATGTTGGTGCAGGTCGTTTCTACCGTGCTCTTTATACTTATTTTTCAGGTACACAAATTAGTCTGACGCCTCTAAGAGAGAGACAAGAAGATATCCAATCTCTTGCTCAGCACTTTATTAATAAGTTTTGTTCTGAAAAGAATGAGAGTAGTTATCAAATGACAGAAGAAGCACAAAACAAGATTATGACTTACTATTGGACTCATAATATTGCTGAGCTAAAGTCTGTGATTGAGAGCTCTGTTGAAAACGCTCAGAACAACACAATTGACCTTAATGCAGTTGAATTGGGTGAGAAAAAAGCAGACAGCTATGTTGTTGATGATGATGAAGATGGAATTAGATTAATGTCACTTAAAGATGCAGAGAAGCTTCTGATTAAAAAGGCTTTAATTCATACTTCAGAAAACAGAACTCAAGCAGCAAAAATCCTAGGTGTTTCTATTCGAACATTAAGAAATAAAATTAATGAGTATAGACATGATGGGAATAGTTATTTTGTAAATCTAAGATAGGTGTTTTTATGGATATAAGTGATAAGACATTACAAGCATTAGCAAGCTCATTGAACTTTAGACAAATGAGACAAGAGATAATCTCTAGTAACGTTGCTAATGCAGAAACTCCAGGCTACAAGGCCCAGAGAATTGATTTTGAGGAAGCTCTTGCCAGGGCCCTTGATATTGATGGATACGAATCACTTATAACCACTGACAAAAAACATTTTGATGTTGGAAGCGGTAGTTTTGCCAATATTGAACCAGAAGTTTACACAGACCCTAATGGGATTGTTTCAGAGAATGGCAATACTGTTGATGTTGAACAAGAGATGTCAAAGCTTGCAGAGAATAAAATTCTTTATGATGCTCTTGTTCAACTAGTGAATAAAAAAATGGGATTGATGAAATATGCAATTTCATCTGAGAAGTAAGAGGTATAGATGGATTTATTAACCAGTTTACGTATTAGCTCATCAGGACTTGCGGCCCAACGAAAAAGAATGGAGGCCATCTCAAGTAATATTGCTAATGCACAAACGACAAGAACAGCAGAAGGTGGTCCTTATAGACCAAAAGAAGTTGTCTTTGGTAGTGAACCTGCTCGTGAAACTTTTTCAGAAATTTTAGAAGGTGAAATGGATGCTCATGGGAAGAAAGTTCATGCGACTGAAGTTGTATCAACTGATAAACCCCCTATATTAAAATATGAGCCCAATCATCCAGATGCAGATCAAAATGGATACGTTGCATACCCCAATATCAACGTAATGAGTGAAATGGCAAATATGATTAATGCACAAAGAAGCTATGAAGCTAATGTTTCAGCAATTAACACCGCAAAAGGTATGGCCATGAAGGCCTTAGAGATAGGTAGGTAATTATGATTAAGTCAACTGGAGATATGACTCAACTTTTAAAGAACTACGACGCTAAAAGTTGGACCAAGAAGAGTGACTTTAAATTCAATACCGAATTTAACACTCTAGAGGCACCGAAAAGTCCTGAAACAGATACGAATAATACCAAGTCTTTTGGAGATTTTCTGACAGACTCCATTGGAAAAGTAAATGAGCTACAAAAAACAGCAGACACGGCCATGCAAAAGCTGGCCAGTGGTGAGAGTAAAAATCTGCATGAGACGATGATTGCGGTAGAGCAGGCAGACATTGCATTTAAAGCAATGAACCAAATTAGATTAAAAGTCATTGATGCATACAAAGAAGTTATGCGCATGCAGATATAAGTTTAGGATGAACTTACTTTAAAGATACCAGGAGGGTATTTTGGAAAACTTTGCTAGGCAAATTGTAATGAATTTTGGAGAGTTCTTCAGCTCCCTTGATGTCGTAAGACGAGTAGGGGTTATTGCTCTCGGGGTTATTACAATGACAATTGTAGTCGCCATCATTACTTGGGCCGCTAAAACTCAATATAAAGTTCTTTATACTGATTTGACGAAAGAAGACTCGGCAATGATATCTCAAATGTTGGAAAATGCTAAAATAAGTTATCAATTAAATGATGAAGGTAAAACAATTAAAGTTCCGGAAGATAAAATTGAAATCTGGAGACTTGAAATTGCTAAGAAAGGCGTGAATTTCTCTTCAACTGTTGGGTATGAAGTTTTTGATAATCAAAGTTTTGGAACAACTAGTTTTGTCCAAAAAATTAATCGTCAAAGAGCATTAGAAGGTGAGTTAGTTAAAACAATTAAACATATTAGAGGAGTTGAAAGGGCCAGGGTGCATCTTTCGATTCCTGAATCTTCTCCTTTTGTATCGGAACAAAAACCACCAAGTGCCTCAGTTGTTCTTGAATTGCTAGCTGGTGTTGTGCCAACAAATGAAGAAATTAGAGGCGTTCAGCAATTAGTGTCTGCTGCTATTGAAAGGATGCGTCCTGAAAACGTAGTTATTATCAATGCTAGAGGTAAGAAACTCTCTGAAAATATTGGTGATTCGATGACAGCCGAAACGGCCAATAGAATGGCATTAGAATCCAGACTTAATTCAAAATATGAAAAGCAAGTTGAGGAAATTCTCTCTCGTGTTGTTGGAGAGGGAAAAGTTATTGCTAAGGTTTCAGCCAACTTGGATTTCACTCAAAAAGTCATGACTGAAACAAGTTATGATAATGAAAACAAGGCCATCGTTTCAGAAGTGGCCAACAGGCAAAAGCTGTTAGGAACTAGACCTTCCCCTCAGGGTATTCCAGGGGCCAGAAGTAATCTACCAGGAGAAAAACCACAGCCAGGTATCCCTGAAACTCGAAACGATGTCGATAAAAGTTTAACTACCAGAAATTATGGTGTTCCGTCTAAGGTCACAAAATCAAACAAGCCAACGGCTGAAGTTCAATCACTAAGTGTTGCTGTGATGGTGGATGGAAAAAGAGTTCCACTGCTTGATGAGAATGGAGTTCAAAAGGTAAACGATCAAGGGATTCCTCTTACTAAGTATGAACCATGGAGTAAGGCAGAGCTGGATAATTTTCAACAAATTGTTTCTTCTGCTCTAGGGATTAATTTAACTCGCGGTGACCAACTCACCATCAAAAACATGGAGTTTGCTGAAGAGGACTTAGCTGCAGTAGAGGCCATTTTAGAAAGACGTGAAAATAGAGAGATTATCAAGAATTTAACGAAATACTTAATGATCGGACTTATCATCTCCTTATTCTTCTTAGTTGTTGTTAGACCATTTATCGCATGGGTAACAGAAAACACGGTAGAGACTATTGATGACTTTCTTCCTCGTACGATTGAAGAATTAGAGAAGATTCAATCAGGACAAAAACTGCCAGGTCTTGAAGATGCTCTCCCAACGATTGAAGACAAAATCAATCCTGAAAAGATTGAAGGTAATTTATTGAAAGAAAAGATTGTAAATTTAATAGAACAAAATCCACAAAAAGCAGCTCATATCTTGCACGATATGATTCATAGTGTGGATGAGAATAAACAAATAGCTTAAGGAGTCCAAAGTGGCCGCAGAAGAAAATCCAGCTGATCCAGATACAGAGTATGCTCTCTTATCAGGTCAAGACAAAGCAGCAATCCTCTTAAGTTCTTTAGGGGCAAAAACATCAAAGCTTGTTTTTGAACATATGAAGGATAATGATGTTAAGCGGATGATTAATGGTATGGCGACTGTTTCGAAATCGCCAATTTGGATTGTTAAGCGGGTCTTAGAGGAATTCTATGGGCTTATTAATGAAGAAAACAATCTACTCTTTGCAGATAATAAAGGGAGAGATTTTATTATCCAGACTCTTGGTGAAGAAAGAGCAAAACAACTTCTCGGACAGATTGTTGAAGTTGGTTCCAATAATACACTTGAATCATTAGAGTTAGTTGATACAAGAACACTTTCAAACTTTTTAATTAATGAGCACCCTCAGACAATTGCTTTGATTGTGGCCCATTTAACAGCAGAACGAAAAGTGGATGTTTTAAGAAAGCTACCAGAAGGGCTTCAAGCAGAAGTTGTTCTAAGGGTTGCTAATCTTGACTTTGTTTCTCCTGAACTAATTGCTCAGTTAGACGATGTTCTTAAAACTGAACTTAGTACACTTGGCTCAATTGATACTCA
>CAYGUN010000035.1:0-4810 GCA_964353025.1 uncultured Bacteriovoracaceae bacterium | reverse complement strand
TTATTCAAAAATATGTCTAATAGAGCAGCAGGGTTACTATCTGAGGATTTAGAGGCCCTAGGACCAATAAAACTTTCAGATGTTGAGAAGGCCCAGCAAGAAATTGTACAGATGGTTAAAGACCTTGAAGCGAAAGGTAAGGCCATTATTGCAAGAGGTGGTGAAGGTGATGCACTTGTTTAATAAGGAGATGACGTGGCCAATGATTTAGCAAATATTCAGACTTTTCAGTTCAATTCTTTTGACAAAGAAGATCTGGACTCAAATGTAGTGAATTATGAGCTCAAAGAAATTACAGGAGATATGCCTCGTAAAGAAAGGCTCCTGCCATCTGTAATTAGAGAAGAAAGAGCTGCTGCTAAATCAACTGGATTTAGAGTCGAAGATGTTATTTATGAATACCGAGGACTCAAAAAACAAGAGCATGAAGATTTTGAAATAAGAGTCGAAAACGAAATTGAAAAAAGATTAGCTGCTAAGATAGAGGAAGCTATACAAACAGGCTTTGAAAAAGGTCAAAAGCTTGGTTTTGAGAAAGCTTATCAAGAAGCAGCTCAAGAGCATAGTCAAAAGATTAACGAGCTTGAAGCCATTATTAATGAAGTTCAAGAACATAAGAAAGAAATTTTTGCCAAAAATCAACTCGAATGTTTTGAGATGGTGCGTTCTTTAGCAAAGTGGATAACACTTAAAGAGATGCAAGATGATGATTATTTAAAAAGATTGCTGGAAAAACTTGTTCATGAAATTGGAAGTAAGGCCAATTTGTTAATAAAAGTGAATAGAAGTCGCTTTCATGGAATGGATGAAATCATTAAGGCAGTAGAAGATAAATTAGGAGTACTAACAAACGTAAGAGTCGAAGTGGGGCAAGAAATGGAACAGCCGGGAATTATTATTGAGTCGGCTTCTTCAATTCTGAAAGCCGATCTTAAGTCTCAATTTGATTCTATTGATGAAGTTTTCAAGTCTGTTGGTTTAAAGCAAATGGATAATGACCTAAAAGAAATTGGCCAAACCGAATCTGCTGAAATCATAAAAGAAGTTACTACAGAGGAATCCAAAGACGAAACAGAGGATGATGATGACAGCGAGTCTTAATTTTCAATCTCTATACAAACGATTTGATAGCATTACTCCTTATCTCAAGGTTGGGAAGATTACTGCAAGCCATGGACTGGTTTATGAAGCGCAACTTCCAGGGGCTTCAATCGGGAATAATGTAGATTTTGTTACTGAAAATGGTAAGAAATATCAAGGTGAAGTTGTTTCTATTAAAAATGATATGTGCTTAGTTATGCCCTATGACGAAGTTGTAGGAATTAACTCTAAAACAAAAGTTTTTTTGAAAGAAACAACAAACGAACTTCGCATTACTCCATCAATGTTGGGAAGAGTTATTGATTTTCAGGGAAATCCAATTGATGGAAAAGGCGATATTGCTTTTAACGAAGAGGATGAATATAGAAGTATATTAGGTAAGGCCTTAAATCCTCTCGAAAGACCTCCCATTAGGCAGTCAATTGATACTGGGATTAGATCCATTAATTGCTTTATGACAGCGGGTAAGGGGCAAAGACTTTCTATTATGGCCGGCTCAGGTGTCGGTAAGTCAGTCTTGATGGGAATGATTGCAAAAAATACTAATGCAGATATTAACGTTATTGCGCTAATTGGAGAACGGGGAAGAGAAGTTCTTGAGTTTATTGAATCAGATCTGGGAGAAGAAGGTCTTAAGAGATCTGTTGTTGTAGTTGCCACTTCGGATTCATCGGCATTAATTAGAGTTAAGGCCGCTTATGCTGCAACCACAATTGCTGAATATTTTCGAGATAAAAATAATGATGTCATGTTAATGATGGATTCCGTTACTCGTTTTGCCATGGCCAATCGTGAAATTGGAATGAGCTCTGGCGAACCTCCTGGCCAGAAAGGTTATGGGCCAAGTGTGTTTGCAAAACTTCCAAAATTAATGGAAAGAGCAGGAACAAAATTTGGAGCAGGATCTATCACTGGTATTTATACAGTATTGGTTGAAGGTGGAGACATGGATGAGCCCATCGCAGATGCTGTTCGGGCCATTTCAGATGGTCATATTGTTCTTAGCCGAGAGCTTGCAGCTAAAAATCACTACCCTGCTATTGATGTTCTTCAATCAGTTTCGAGGGTTATGCCTAAGGTTATTCCTAAAGAACATCAGATTGTAGCCTCGCATTTGAGAGACTTGCTTGCTGCTTATAAAGATTCAGAAGACCTAATTAATGTTGGTGCCTATGTTCCTGGAAGTAATCCAAAGGTTGATAAGGCCATAGCTATTCATGAAGACTTAGACTTTTTACTAAAGCAAGATATGGATGAATCAGATTCGATTGATGATCTTTACGACCGAATGGTTGATATTGCGAGAAAAGCTGAGGCTTCAGTGAATCCAAATTTTTATGAAGAGTCCCAAGCCGGAAATAGAGATACTGGATTGGATAGAATTTAAGAATGAAAAAATTTAAATACAAATTAGAAGGTTTATTGAAAATAAGAAAAGCGCGGGAAGAGGGTTGTAAAATGGAACTAGGCCAATTACAAAACTATTTATCTAAGTGTCGTTATCAAATTCAGGTAGAAAATGAAGGAATTCATGCTGCTCAGTCAGCACATAATAAAATGTTGGAAAGTGGAATTGGTGGCAGAGAAGTACAGTTTTTCCCTAGATTTATTGAAGGGAAAGAAGTGAATATACAGCTTCTAAAAAAAGAAATTAAAAGATATGAAGCATTAGTTAGTGAGAAATTAAAAGAACTTAACCTACTGCGAGCAGAAGTAAAAGTGATAGATAACTTAAAAGAAAAAGCACAGGCTAAATTTAAAAAAGAAGAAGATAAAAAAGAAGAATTAAAAAGAGAAGAAAATATATTAATTTGGCAAAATTTTAATAAACAGAGGTTTTAAATGAAAAGCTTATTCATCCTGCTATTGATGTTGATAATGACCGTACAGGTTGGGGCCACGGATAAGCTCAATGATAAAGTTTATTCTGAAAAAGAATTCATTGATAAAGTAAAAGATGAAGTGAGTCAAAAAGTAGAAGAAATAAAAAAGAAAAGTGTTGCGAATTTAACCAAAGAGCTACTTGAAAGAGAAGCCGAGTTAAAAAAGAAAGTTCTTGGAATAGAACAAGAAAACGAACAATTAAAAATGTCGGTAAAAGATTTTGAAAAGAGAGTTTCAGAATTTGATCAAAAACAGAAAACTATAATAGGTTGTCTTGATGAGAATGAAAGAAAGAAAGTTGAGCGAGTTGCTAAACTAGTTCAAATGGTTTCAGGCATGAAGCCTGATAAGGCCGCAGAACTATTGAGTGTTCAAGATACAGAGATATCAGTTAAGCTGATTTCACAACTTAAACCAGACAAAGCTGCTAAGATATTTAACCTCATGAACAAGGAAACATCTGCCCGGCTTCAAAAACAGTACCTAAATATGAAAAAATAGACACTGGATGTTAAAAAAACAGGAAATAAATGATTAAAAATTCTGGGCTCTTAGAAATTCTTCAAGGAAACCAAGTCGGATCGACTAAAGGCAATGCCAATGATCTACTTGGGAATCTTTTAAAGAATCCTGGAATGGCCGAAGGCGAAGAATCATTTTCAAATCTACTTAATTCCGAGATAGGACAAGCTGAAGAAAATGTCGGTGACTTCCTTAACAAGCTTGTTCAAAATTCAAATAAAAAAATACCAAAAAATAATAACTTCATGATTCCTGGCAAAGGAATTTCTCAAGAAGTTTCGATGGATGAAGTTTTTGCAGTACCTAAGGGAAATGCAGAGCAAGTGACTTCATCTAAACTCGCAGATATTCTTTCTCAAAAATCAGCAGAGGTTGACGGAGAATTCAATAAGGCCAATCAGGCCTTTGATGAGTTGGAACAAATTAGAGAAAGTTTTAAGCCAAACAAAACATCTCTTACACAAGCTCAAACTGGAAAATCAGCATTAAATAAAAATGTGAAAGGGGCTGGAGAGACATTCTATAAAGAGCATCAAAACTTAGAGTACACTTCAATGTTTGATAAAAAGCAGAGTCCAGTTGAAGGAAAAGTGACAGACAAAGATTTTTCTCAACTGCAAAACTTGCTTTCTCAAAAAAGAAACCACGTCGTGCCACAACAAGCACATAAGACTTATGTAAGCTCTCCGTTAGTAGGAAGCAAGAATAATGGACTTATCTCAGGGGCACCAAAGCGTGAAGATAAGATAACTGAAAGTTTATCTGAAATTATGGGACATAACGAATCACTACCCGTTTCCAAGTTAAAGCATCACTCAGATCTTATAAGTTCACTAAATCCAAATCCTATTTTTGGTGCTGAGAAAATAAACTCAAATATTGAGCCTACTCAGACTATTGATTTGTCCGCACTTGATGGAGTGAAAACAAATGAAGAGCTGATCAATAAAATTTCTGACTATATTGCAGTAAAAAGATATGAAGCAAATCCAAGAGTAGAACTCAATGTTTCTCATAATGAGTTAGGAAATATTAATATCGCAGTTGAAAAAGCAGCTGGAGATAGTCTTAATATTTCAATTCATTCGGCCACTCAAGAAGGGGTTCAGTTTTTCTCTAAAAACCACGGAGAACTCTTTGGTAGTTTAACTCGTGCAGGTTTAACAATTAATGATTTAAAAATAGATTCAGGATCAAGCTTTTCACATATGTCAAAAGACGGAAACTCAAGTGAGTCTGGCTCTCAAGGTTTTTCAAGTTCACAAGGACAGTTTATGTCTGAAAATGGACAAAGAAGACAAGA
>CAYGUN010000034.1:6767-14255 GCA_964353025.1 uncultured Bacteriovoracaceae bacterium | reverse complement strand
TGGAAGGTAGGGCCCGTGCAATTAACTTTAAAGACTTAGGTAATGTAAAAAAAGCAAATAAAGTGTTGAAAGAAATAAAGACTGTAAAAAATGAAGCAAAAAAATATGCCGATTCTTATAAGCAAGCATCAGCGAAATTTAAGGATGATACGAAGTTTTTAAAATCCTCAATTAAAGAGGCAGATGATTTGATTAAAAAAGATGTAGCGTCACTTCAGAAAAGAATGAATATACCTTCCATCGACGCTCAAAGCATAGCAAGAGTGCTGTTTGGAAAGGAATTTGCAGAAAAAGTTGAGATGGCCCAAAAATATCTTGGGATGGCAAAAGAGTATATGCCTGAAAAAAAAGAGGGTAGCAAAAGACCTGCGCCTCAAGCAAAGAGAGCCGGAGGGAGAAATTATCAATTTGGAACTCCCAAAAGCTACCCTCTTTTCTGGTTAAAAACTGGCGAAATTGATTCTAAGAATGAACAAGGTGTTTTGACCGGAAGAATTAAAGATCTTACTTCGGATCAAGTTTCACTCAATAAACCAACTCTTATAAAATTGAGAGGAGATTTTCCTGCCAATGGAATAAGAGGTATGAACTCCACTATCATTTTAGATCATCGTAATGATGTAAATGATAAAGTTCAAGTCACTGTGGACTCTTATGAGGTAGTAGATAAAAAACTTTCAAATTCAAATGATGTGAAATTTAATATTGAGAGGGCCAGTTCAGCTATTGATTTTAAGGCCAATATCGTCAAAGAAAATGTCCAATTTGAGCTGAAAAATATTTTAACTCAAATAAAATACAATATTAGTGCAAACTCATCAACAATGGACTCTATTCTTAAAAATACAGCGGAGCAAACGCCTAAAATATTAATTGATGCTAGTGCCAAGGGAACATGGAAAGACTTACATTGGTCTCTTAGAACAAATTTAGCAGAATCCCTGAACAAAGGACTTAAAAGTCATGTACAAGGGAAAATTGACTCATTAAAAGGTGATTTGGAAAAGAAGATTCGTTCACAGGTAGGAGGGGCTCAAAGCTCACTAAATAAGAGGATAGGAAGTCTGTCAGGTGATTATCTAGGTAAGCTCACGAAAAAAGAGTCTGGAGTAAACAATATAGTTTCTGGCATGGATAGTAATAGTAAAGCAAGTAGTAAGCCAAAAGATAAAATTAAACAAAAGGCAACGGAAGGGTTGGATAAATTAAGGAAAAAGTTTAAATTTTAATCCAACAGGATGGGGGAAATTTCTTTTTTATAATCAACGGACATTTTTTTACATCTCTCAAACCTAGGTCCTGGATATTGAGGTTTCTTTTGTCCATCGACACAACCTCGTAGGTAAGCCGCCCCAGCCAGTTCTAATGCTTTTTGATTGATGCCTTCAAAGCTAATTTTCTTTTGACTGGTTGAGCAAGACACAATAAGAAAAAGAATGGAAAATATAAAGTATTTCATACAATTAAACTAACTTGTTTTTTTGCAAAGGGAAATAAAATGAAGAAAAGAAATGTGTTATTTGTTTGCTTGGGAAATATTTGTCGTTCACCGACGGCTGAGGGAATTTTTCAGAAGCAAATTGAAAGCTTAGGTTTTTCTTCTTCATTTAGAGTTGATTCAGCAGGAACCAGTGCTCATCATCAAGGAGAAATGGCCGATTTTCGAATGAGAGAAGCGGCGCTTGAAAAAGGCTATGAATTAAAAAGTATTTCACGAAAATTTACCCAAGAAGACTTTGATAAATTTGACTATATTTTAGCTATGGACAGAAGTAATGAGAAAAATATTCTCACGCTTTCGCGCTCAGAACTGGACAAGAAAAAGGTATATCTCATGACTAGTTTTTGCTCCAAGTTTAAACTTGACGAAGTTCCAGATCCTTACTTTGGTGGAGAAGATGGTTTTTACCATGTCATTGATATTCTAGAAGACGCTATTCATGGTTTGTTAAATAAAATAAAAGGTGAGACTTGAACAAACTTTAAGCTCAGCGTAAAGTTATAGAGTGCCCCCATTTTATTATATTTTACTTTTTACTCTACTCCGACCTGTATATTCGCAAGAATTAAGTACTATCGATAAGTATCAACAGTATGCTTCTGCACAATTGGTGGGAATCAGCAATAGCGTGGACTATTTCTTTGGAGGAATTCGTGTTGATGAAGAATCCAACGGAACCTTTGGAAGACTAACACTTTTAACTCAAGTTATTCAAGACGAGAGTATTAAAGCTAAGCCGAGTTTTAGGTTAAGAATTGAGCTACCTGGAACAAAGAAGCGACTCAAGCTTGTTTTTGATGATGGCAACGAGGAGACAACTTCTGCGGCAAGAGGAAGTCGAGTTAATTCTATTACTCAAAAGAATGAACGTGATACAGAAGGCTTAAACGCAGCGGTAAGATTCATTGTCCAACAAAAAGTGGACTGGAATGTTAACTTTGATACAGGATTGAAAATTAGAATAGGAAGTCCTTTGGATCCTTTTTTAAGGCTAAGGGCAAGGCGTTCTTTTTATTTTGGAAATTGGCAGTTAAGGGGAGTGCAAGAGTTTTATGAGTATTTAAGGCGTAGTACTGTATCACAGACGGTGGTTGATTTTGATTATCCAATGGGAGATGGTTTTCTCTTTCGTTTTGGAAATGGTGCTAAATGGACCAATGAATTAGATTACTTCACCTTTAGTACTGGTTTTTCTTTATTTCAAAAATTGGATGATAAAAGAGCGTTAAGTTATAATGCGATAGCTTCTGGTAATAATGAGTTTAACTCAACATTTACCAGTTATGATTTTTTCTTAACTTATCGGACGTTGCTGTATAAACATTGGTTTTTTATGGAGATAACTCCAGGTGTTCAGTACCCCAAAATTAAAGACTTTGATCAAACACTATTTGCTTTTATTGAATTTCAGGCATTGATTGGAAATTTTAAATAGTCACTAATCTTCATCATCTAAATTACTTAAATCAAGATTAAGTTCTTCTTCCATATTTTTGAGATCAACTATTTGAGAAATTTCTTGTTCAGATGAAATTTGTCTTTCAGTAATAGCAGCATCTCCTTCGTAATAGACAAAGGTCTGGTGCCCGAGTTGAATTTCATCCCCACTGGATAGTCTGTACTCTTTTTCAGGTTTAAGCTCTTTTCCATTAAGAAATGTTTTATTAGTTGAACCCAGATCTGTTATATAGGCTTCTTTTTCTTTCTTGATGATAAAAATGCAGTGTTCACGACTTAACATTTCATCAGCCAGGAGCTGCTTAAGCATACTCTTTCTGCCTAATATAAAATTATTGGACAAATTGATAGTCGTATCATTTTTTGTACAGCGAAGCTTCATATGTCTCTTATCGGAAATAGTATTATTTAAATAAAAAAAATTAGTTGAGAAACTTAGTTTTGACTGGGAATCAGACTTAATTTAGACTTAATTTATGGCAACAAGTAAAAGTCTTTATGAAATAATAATAGTTGGAGCAGGGCCCGCTGGAATTAGTTTAGGAGCCGAAGCTGTTCGCTCGGGTATTGAGAGCGATAAAATTTTAATATTAGAGAAGGCCCAAACCCATTCATGGTCAATTCGCAAGTATTATCCTGATGATAAGCTTGTGACGGCCAATTATAAAGGTTCAGATGTACAATGTAAGGGAGTTTTGTGTTTACTTGATTCAAGTAAGGATGAAACGCTCTCCTACTTAGATAGGACTATTGAAGACTACCAACTAAGGGTTATTTACGAGAGCTCAGTTTATGAAATAGTAAAGCTTAGAACGGGTTACTATATTGTGAAGTGTGGTCAAACTGAATATGTAACAAAAACAATTGCTATTGCAATTGGCGTATTGGGAAAACCAAATAAACCCAGCTACAAAATCCCAGGTAATTGTTTAAATAAGGTGCATTATGATGTGACTTCTGCACCTCTTAAAAATCAAGATATCTTAGTTGTCGGTGGAGGAGACTCTGCTTCAGAGTATGTCCAGTACCTTGTTCAGCATGGGAATAGTGTAACTTTATCCTATAGAAGGTCTGATTTTTCAAGAATGAATGAGATAAATAGAAACTCACTTATGGCCTTATCTCTGCAGGGAACAGTGAAATTATTGCTTGAGAGCAATATTGAGGGATTAGAGGAGAAGTCAGACCGAGTTTTAGTGAGATTTAGTGAAAGTCAAAAAACTCTAATATATGATCAAATTATCTATGCTTTAGGGGGAAGTTCTCCAAAAGATTTTCTTAAGACTTGTGGAATTGCTATGACTAAAGATGGACCGGATGTGAGTGAGTTTTTTGAGTCATCTCAAGAGGGGATTTTTCTCATTGGAGATATTTCAGCAGGTAATAAGGGAGGCTCGATTAATGTGGCCTTTAATTCAGCTCATGATGCGATGAAAGAATTTTGTCGTAGTTATCTTGATTGTCGCTTTAATTCTTAGAAGACGCGTTATGTCTTCATGGCAAGTTAAAAGTCCTATAGAATTCTAATCTACATTAAATAAGGAAGTATTTTGAAAATAGAAATTCCCAAAGAAAGTATCGAAGTCTTAAACTTTATCAGTGGCCAGTGGAGTAAAGGTTCAGGAAAAGAGTTTATAATAGAGTCTCCCTATACTGGTTCAGCAATTGGTAAGTCATTTGAGTCGACCAAGGCCGATATTGATATGGCCTGTGAAAATGCGGCCCAAGCATTTGAGACCTGGGGGAAATCTCCCTTAAAAGAGCGAACTCAAATAATGTTTAAATTTAGGGAAATTCTTTTAAGAGATATAGATAAAATTTCACATAACGTCAGTGCTGAGAATGGTAAAACTTTTGGAGAATCAAAAGCAGGTATTTTAAAAGGAATTGAAGTTTTAGAGTTTGCCTTATCGCTTCAAAATATGGACTCAGGTGGAAAGATGGAAGTTTCCCGCGGAGTCTTTTGTGAATATAGAAGAGAACCATTGGGAGTGATCGCTAATATTACTCCCTTTAACTTTCCTGCCATGGTTCCTATGTGGACTATTCCTATTTCACTAACATTAGGTAATTGTTATATTTGGAAACCTTCAGAGAAAACGCCTTTAACTAGCAAGTATATAGCTGAAGCTTTAAAAGAATCAGGATTACCAGATGGTGTCTTTAGTGTGATTCAAGGGTCAAAAGAAGCCGTTGAAGCTATTGTTGATAATAAAAAGGTTAAGGCCATTGGGTTTGTTGGTTCAACCAAGATTGCTAAACTTGTTTATACAAGAGCAACTGCCCTAGGCAAGAGGGCCCTTTGTCTTGGTGGGGCCAAAAATCATATTGTGCTTCTGCCTGATGCGGAAGCTGAAATTTGTGGCAGAGGAATAAGTGACTCTTTCACTGGATGTGCTGGCCAGAGATGCATGGCCGCAAGTGTTCTATTGGCGGTAGGCAATGTTGATAAGCAAATAGAACAAATTAAAAAAAGGGCCCAATCTCAAAAGTTAGGCGAAGAGATGGGGGCTATCATCACCAAAGAGCAACTCGAATTTTTAAACCAGGCCATTGAAAGAGCCGTAAAAGATGGTGCTAAAATTATTTTGGATGGACGCAATCCTGAAGTGCAAGCAGAATACAAAGGTGGCTTTTGGCTAGCTCCTACAATTTTGGATAATGTTCAACCAGGTAGTGAAGCTGCAAGCTTTGAATTATTTGGTCCTATTCTAAGTATTGTTCGTTGTAAAAATATTTCAGAGGCCATGACAATTGAAAATTCTGTGGAATATGGAAATGCTTGTTCTGTTTTTACTCAGAATGGTAGCTTAGCAGAAAAAGTTGTGGCTCAGGCCAAAGCAGGCATGGTCGGTATTAATATCGGAGTACCTGTTCCAAGGGAGCCTTTTTCTTTTGGTGGGATTAATGCTTCCAAGTTTGGTCATGGCGATATCACCGGAGGGCACTCGCTAGATTTTTGGAGCGACATTAAGAAAGTAACGACTAAATGGGATATGCAAGACGATCACAATTGGATGTCATAAAGGTAAAGTATGGAAGAATTTAAAAAATCATCACATGTTGTTTTAACATCTCACTCAAATCAAATTTATAAGAAATCGATTCCACTTCAGTGGGGACATAAAGATCCAAAAGAGAGAGGCCCTATCATTGCGACTATTTCAGAAAAAGAAAATAGGAATGCCATTGGTTCTCACTCTGGGAGCTATACTGTTTACAGGGCCCTTTCTATTGCAGCAGGAGACTTTCCTAAGGATCATCATCCTGATTTAGAAAATACTCAGCCAACAGTAAAGATTGAGCCTCAGAAGTCATGGTTTGATCCAGGTAAAATTGTGGCCATTGACCCATGGGGGGCCCATGTTCAAGAAATATTTAAAGATAAAATTAAAGAAGGATATAATATTTCACCTACAATTGCAGTGACTCAGGCCCATCTGCATATTCCTGAAGTGATTGAGGCCATTGATAAAGGTCGCCTAAAGATTGATGGTAAAATTGTAACTAAATCCAAAGAAGTGAAAATCACCAAAGTGGCCTTTGAGCCAGTTTGGTATTTACCAGGCATTGCTAAGAGAATGGACATTGAAGAGGGAGAGCTTAGAAAAATCCTTTTCCAAGAAACAGGGGGGATGTTTCCTGAGTTAGTAACCAGGCCAGATCTGAAAGTGCTACTGCCTCCAATTGGCTCTGTGACAGCTTATATTTTTGGAGATGTAAAAGATTTATCAAACCCCAAGGTTAAACTTTCTTGTCGAGTGCATGATGAGTGTAATGGTTCGGATGTTTTTGGTTCGGACATTTGCACTTGTAGACCGTATCTTACCTATGGAATTGAACATGCTGCTAAAACGGCACAAGAAGGTGGAGTGGGGATTGTTGTCTATTATAGAAAAGAAGGACGAGCTTTAGGTGAAGTCACAAAATTTTTGGTTTATAACGCAAGAAAACGTCAAGAAGGTGGAGACTCTGCCAAAAATTATTTTTATAGAACAGAATGTGTTGCCGGTGTTCAAGACGCAAGATTCCAGGAACTCATGCCAGATATTCTTCAGTATTTTGGAATAACTAAAATTCACGATCTGCATTCAATGTCTAATATGAAATATGATGCAATTGTAGGAAGTGGGATTGAGGTTGTGAACAGAATTTCTATTCCTAAAGAATTAATTCCAGAAGATGCCATGGTTGAAATTGAAGCTAAAAAAGCGGCTGGCTATTTTACTGATGAAGACATCAAAGATTCGGATGGACTGCAAGGTGTCCAAGGAAGAAAACTTGATGAGTAATTTTAATTTTTCAAAAGAACAAATTGATTACCTTTTGTCTCCAGCTGCTATTAGAGAGAGAACGGAAAAAATTTTTTCACTAAGCAAGACAGGGAAAACTCATTTTGAATTGCACCTTGATAAGTTAAACGAAGTCGTCGACTTTGTCATTGATGTGATTAATGATAACTATCCAGATCATAATATTCCTTTTCATTCTAGATGGGGCCATTTTCAAGTTGGCGGTAAGGATAGAAT